>JACIWA010000007.1 GCA_014361195.1 Thermoplasmatales archaeon
GCAGCTATCTATGACCCAAATTGCCCTATGGATTCTGCATTTTGTGCTGATTCCGCTGCTGAAAAAAGTAACTTGCTAGCACCAAGTGGACTGAATTTTGTAACTGAATTTTGTAAAATTAATAGAGAAGGAAGCAAGATATGAAAGGACAGTTTATTATCTACGCCCACTTGTGGACAATTTAGTATCATCAAAACAAGTTTTTATTTTCGATAGCTGCAGCTCTGGGGTATTTATAAAAGCCCGATATTTTCATACTTCATTGTAGAAGCTCTAATTGGAAAAGGAGATGCTATGTTTCTGCAGAAGAAGCTGCAAGGCCCTACTCAGCATCCACAGATTTATGATGGTGTGCTAGAAGCGTGTAACGAAATACTAATTATTTAATTATTTCAAACAAGGTTTTATTTATTTTTATTTATCAATACATAATTTTTTATTCTTGTTTTTTATTTCTTCTATGGATTGGTTAAAAGAAGCATTGTTTGTTAGGGAAATGGCAAAAAAGAATAATGAATTTTTTGGAAATTGCCTGCCGATGATAGCATCTGAAAATATATTATCTCCTCTATGCCAGGAAATGCTCATAACTGATTTTCATGGAAGATATGCGGAAGGCACTCCTGGAAACAGATATTATCAGGGATGCAAATTTTTTGATGAAGTAGAAAGGAAAGCAATTGAGCTTGCAAAAATTCTATTTGATTGCAAATATGCGGATGTCCGCCCAACTTCTGGAACTGTTGCAAATATGGCGGTTTTTAAGGCTTTTGCTGAGCCTGGAAGCAATGTAACAGCTCTTGACACTGCAAATGGAGCTCATATTTCTTATGGAAAATGGGGGGCTGCTGGCTTGCGCGGGCTAAATCTGCATTTCTATCCCTTTGATGAGGAAAAAATGAATATAGATGTTGATGGAGCAATAAAACTGATAAGGGAGGTTAAGCCAAAACTTGCTTTATTCGGCCAAAGTGTCTTTCTCTTTCCAACTCCTCTTAAAGAGGTTGCGGAAGTTGCTCATGAAGAAAATGCAAAAGTTATATACGATGCAGCGCATGTGCTTGGCTTGATTGGAGGAGGAAAATTTCAACAGCCACTTAAAGAAGGAGCGGATGTAATAACAGCATCAACTCATAAAACACTTCCCGGTCCTCAAGGTGGGGTTATACTAGCAAATAAGACAAAAGAAGAGGATAAAGAAATGAAATATCTTGACTGGGCGGTCTTCCCTGGAGTAACTTCTTCATATCATCTCCACCATGTTGCTGCAAAGGCAATTGCATTTGCGGAGCATCTAAAATTTGGAAAAGAATATGCGGAGCAGATTGTCAAGAATGCAAAAAGGCTTGCGGAATCATTGTATAACCTCGGATTTGATGTCCTAGGAAAAGATTATGGATTTACTGAATCGCATCAGATTTTATTCAGGGTTGGAAAAGAAAAAGGAAAGGAATCCGCAGAAATTCTTGAAGAAGGAGGAATAATAACAAACATGAACATGGTGCTAGGTGATGAGCATCCCGCAAGGCCATCCGGAATAAGGCTCGGGGTGCAGGAGCTTACAAGGCTCGGAATGAAAGAAGTAGAGATGGAAGAAATTGCAATATTTTTTAAAAGATTGCTTATTGATAGAGAAGAGCCTGCCAGAGTTAGGAAGGATGTTTTTGATTTTAAGAAAAATTACAGAAAGATACACTATTGCTTTTATGAAGGAAAGGATGCATATGAATTTATTGAGTTAATAAAATGAAAATAGCACTGACTGGCACACCTGGTGTGGGAAAAAGCGAGGTTTCGAAAATTCTTAAAAAAATGGGATATAAAATATTGAGAATAGATGAAATTTATGAGAAATTTGTTGTTGGATATGATGAGCAGAGGAACAGCAAAATTGTTGATGAAAAGAAAATGGATAAGGAAATAAAGAAAATCAAGGAGGAAGGTGTGCTTATAATAGAAGGACATTTAAGCCATTTAATGAGTGTCGATGGAGTAATTATATTAAGATGCCATCCAGAAGAATTGAAGAGAAGGCTAATTAAAAAAGGGTGGGGTGAAAATAAAATAAGGGAAAATGCGGAAGCGGAAGCACTGGACATTATACTTCAAAAAGCACTGCAAAAGCATAAAAATATATGGGAAATAGATGTCACAGATAAAAGCATAAAGGAAGTTGCGGAAGAGATAAGGAGAATAATCGAAGAAAAAATTCCTCCAAACTATGGAAAAATTGATTATAGCGAGTGGTTGATTGAAAATGCTCGATAAATACAGGAATAAGGTAGAGAGAATAATAAATCCGATTGCAAGTAAAATAAAATTAGAGGCAAACTTCCTCAGCTATCTTTCCCTTCTCTTTGCCATTTTTTCTGGAATTTCATCCTATTTTTCATATGAAATAAGATATCTTCTTCTAGTTTCCTCTTTTTTTATAATCATAAATGGCTTTTTGGATGCAATTGATGGAGAAATTGCAAGAATAAGAAAAAAGGAGAGCAAGAAAGGAGATTTTATAGACCATTCCATAGACCGCTTCTCGGATGTATTTATGCTTGGAGGAATTGCCATCTCTCCATGGATAAATAAAATTATTGGAATAGCATCGCTTTCAATTGTTCTTTTAATCAGTTATCTCGGCACTCAGGCACAGGCAATTGGCTATAAAAGAGTTTATTCCGGCTTGCTTGGAAGAGCGGATAGAATTTTAATTTTATTCATCTCTCTCATAATCCAATTTTTTGTCCAATATAAGATATTTGGCTTTTTCCTCATTGAATGGGTAATGCTTTACTTCATTTTTGCGGGCTTGATTACCATTATCCAAAGATATTTTGAAATTATAAAATGGCTTGAATTCGATAAATGAACAGTAAAATTTATCTTCATATGCTCTTATTTAAACATGAAAAAATTATTTGCAATCCTCATCTTGCTTTTATTTGTTTCAACAAATGCAATTCCTGTAAATGAATGGAAAAGAGAAGTTTTTTACAGAAACATATCTCTTTTTGCCCCCGCGGTTGCGGAAAGCGAAGATGGCTATGTAGGCGTGCTAACCGAGATAAATGTTACGATGATGAACGGCACTGGAAATGTTTTTGTTACAACAAAACCAATGACCCAGCTTGATATGCAGGGCTCCGCAAAGCTGGCGGTAGCAGTTGCTTGCTCAATGGCGGGCAAAGATATGAAAAGCTATGATTTCATTTTCATGGTTGTTTCCTCTTCTCCAATTGTAGGTGGCCCTTCAGCGGGTGCGTTGATGACAATTGCGGTAATTTGCTTGCTTGAAAATTTAAGTGCAAGCGATGATGTGATAATGACGGGAATGGTAAATCCGGATGGAAGCATTGGACCAGTTGGAGGAATTCTTGAAAAAGGAAGCGCTGCGGGCTCCGCGGGCTTTAAATATTTTTTGGTTCCTAAGGGACAGAGCATAGAATACAGGCTATTTGAAGAAAAAATTGGGCCATTGACGATATACAGGAGGAAAGCGGTTAATGTTTCTGAAGAGCTGAATAAGAAATACAATATAAGTGTAATAGAAGTAGAAGATATAAATGAGGCAATGGGTTATTTCACAGGATATAAATTTAAGGAAGAAAAATCTGATAAGCAAATAATATCTTCAGATTTTTATGGAGGAATAATGAAGCCGATGGCGGGTGAAATTATAGGAGAAGCTGAAGAGATGTATAAAGAGGCGGAGGAAAATTTAAGTAAGACAAATTTGCCTCTTGGATGGCCATGGTATAATCCCCGTAGCATAATTCCAAATTCCCTGAAAAATGCTAAGGAAAATCTTGATGAAGCAAAAAATGCGATGTATAATGAATTTTATTACTATGCAATAAGTAAGGCATTTCAATCAAAAATAAACTCTCTTTTTGTAATTTATGCATGCAATTATTATAATGGAAAAAAAATTGAAGAAATAAAGGATGAGGTAGAAGAAATTGTCAATAAAAGCATTTCTGAATTAAGGGAAGCAAAAATAAAGGGGCTTGAAAGCCTGCAATGCATTGGCTCCGCCCAAAAAAGAGTTCTTGAAGCAGAAGAATATTTAAATAAAAGTGGTGGAGATCTTGAAATCCTTTATAATTTTGCATATGCTAGGGAGAGATGCTATACCGCTTATTGGTGGATGAATTTGAGCAATTATTTCAATGAAAGTTATAATGTTGATGAAACCTTGGTTAAGGAAATAGCGGAGGAATATTATAGCTATGCGGAAGATATTTTTTCGTATGCAAATATTTTATCAGAGCAAACTGGCTATTCAAGCAATTTTATAAATAAGGCAAATGAGGCAATTTTAAGGGCTAAAGAGCAAAAAGAAGAATTCCCTTCCTCAAGTTTATTTAATTCTCTTGAAGCAATTGCTTGTTCAAATCTTGCAATAGAAACAATCGGAATAGATGATTTAAGCGAAAAGATGAATAGAACAAAAGAAATGGCAAGTTATTCAATTCAGAAAGCAAGAGATATGGGTATAGAGCCAGTATTGGCAATTAGTTATAATGAATTTGCAAGAAGTGTTGAAAAAAATGATTCTTTAAATTCATTAATTTACTACAAGGATGCATATATAATTGCAAATACTCTTTGCCTTGCAAGGGGTTATAAAGGAGGGGATATAGAAAAAATAAATGTAATTACTTCACCTCCAAACGAAATTAAGGAAGAAAATCAAAATCAATTTTTTGCGGTCGCCTTCATTTCCTTAATTGGCGGAATAGTAATTGGCTTTTTGTTTTCCTCAAGAAGAATGGATTGAGATGGGTGGATATAATTAGCAAATATAAAATACAAATTTTTATTTACAAAGCATGATTAAAGAATACCTCAAGCTATCTCGCTCATTTAATGTTGGATTAACCGCACTCGCTCCCGTGCTAGGGGCATTCTGTAATGGAGAGAGAAATTTAATTTATCTTTTCCTTTTCTTCCTTGTTGGATTTTTCGGGCATTGCTATGGCTTTGCCCTCAATGATATTGTTGATTATAGGGTTGATGCATTGTCTGATGAGCTTAAAGAAAGGCCTCTTGTAAGCGGGAAGATAAAGATTAGAGATGCCTGGATCTTTACCCTGCTGATGCTTTTTATATCCCTTTCCCTCGGTTTTTTTATTTCATATCTTTATTCAAATTTTTATGCTTTCTCAATTCTTGTTTTTTCAGCAATTTCAATAACAGTTTATGATTTCATAAGCAAAAAATATCCAGCAATGGACATTTTTGTTGCTTTAGGTATATTTTTGTTGATTCTTTACGGGGCATTTGCGGTAAATAAAGATATAAATGAAATAACATGGATTACCTCAGCCCTTGGCACAATTCAAGTACTTTTCATGCAGTTTATAGCGGGCGGACTTAAAGATGCGGAGCATGATTATAAAGCAAAGGCAAAAACCCTTGCAATAAAATTGGGTGTAAGGGTGGAGAAAAAAATTTTCATTCCCCTTTCATTTAAATTCCTTGCATATTCTCTGCAATTCATTTATCTCTTCTTCATTTTCTATCCTTTTTACAAAATATTTGAGCACGGCCTGATTCAAATCATCATCCTTTCAATCTTGAGCATTTTAATGCTTTACATAAGCCATAAACTTCTTTCAATAAAGAAATTTGTAAGAGATGAAGTTAGAAAATATATCGGGATGCACTATTATATAAACTTTTCTCTTGTTCCAATTATGCTAACCGCTATAAATCCATTCATTTTCTTTCTTGCATTTATTCCACCTCTTGCATTCATAATTTCAAATATTGCAATACATAAGCAGATATTGCCAAAAACAATGTGATAATATGATAAGAGTAATAAGAAATAAGAAGGAAGCAAAAAAGGAAATGGAAAAGATAGGAGTTGAAAGTGAAGCAATAAAAATAATGCTACCAAAATTTTTTCATCTCAATATAAAATTAAAAGATGTTGCTCCACAGGATGCAATAATTATAAAGCAGGAAATGCTTTCATTGGGGGGAGATACCGCAATTTCGAAAAAAGCAATGCCTCCAAATTCTCAAAGAACGGATATTTTGATCGGAGGAAGTGAGAAGCAGATAAGAATTCTGTTGAAAAAATTGAAAAATCAGTATAAAAGGCTTTATGAAATATCTGAAGAAATAGAGGAAATTATAAAAGAAAGCAGGATGAGCATAAAAATAGGCAGAAAAAATTTTCAGATAGGAAAAAGAACATATATAGTTGGTATATTAAATGTTACCCCTGATTCTTTCTATGATGGAGGAAAATATTTTGATTATGAAAAAGCAATTGAAAGGGCAAGGCAAATTGAGAAGGAGGGGGCAGATATAATAGATGTAGGTGGCGCCTCCACCCGCCCTTTTGCGAGCGAGATTGATGCAAAAGAAGAGATGAGGAGGGTTTTGCCTGTCATAGAAGCGATTAAGGGGGAAATAAAAATACCGATTTCTCTTGATACCTATAAGCCAGAGGTTGCGGAAAAGGCTGTTGGGAGAGGAGTGGATATGATAAATGATGTTTTTGCTTTGAGGAAAGAAGGAATGGCGGAATTGATAGCGGAGCATGATTTGCCGGTTTGCATAATGCATATGAAAGGAGAGCCAAAAAATATGCAGATAGCTCCATATTATGAGGATGTTGTTGAAGAAATCTTCTATTTCCTTAAGGAAAGAATAAACTTTGCAGTTAAGAAAGGAATAGAAAAAGAAAGGATAATAGTTGACCCTGGAATTGGCTTCGGAAAAAGAACAGGAGAAATAGAGGATAATTTGGAAATAATAGCCCGCCTGCAAGAATTAAAGAGCTTGAAAAGACCAATTCTGATAGGCATTTCAAGAAAGAGCTTCATAGGAAATATAACTAAAACTCAAGTCGAGGAAAGGCTGGAAGGAAGCCTCGGGGCGGAGGCAATCGCAATCGCAAATGGAGCTGATTTTATAAGATGCCATGATGTAATTCAAACCAAAAGAATGGCAATGGTTGTCGATAAGATAGTTAGATAGCTATTAGTATAGAGAGCTCTTAATAGTTAGAGCCACTCAGATCGCCCATCATTCTTCATTTCTCAGATTTGCGTTCATCATCATTGTGGCAATAATAAATGGTGGAGAAAATTAAAACTTTTTGAAAACTTTTTAAAAAAGTTAAAATCAATTTTTAATAAATTTTAAAAATATTGAAAAAATATTTGCATGAAAAAGATATTTGCATTTACTTTAACTTTATTACTGCTTACAATCACTCCCCCATCTCTTCCAAAAAGCTTTTCCTTTGAAATTTTTTATCCAAAAATGGGCTATCCCGCTATAGTTGAAAGAGGAGGAAGTTTTGAAATAATTATAAGTAAGGTTGATTTCAGCAGAATAGAGGCGAAGATTGAAACTTCATATGAACCAACTCCTGATGAAATTTATGTTGAAATAGAAAATGTCTCAATAGGAGAGAAAATATACATCAAAGCAAGAATACCAGAGCTTGCTCCTCCTGAACTCTATAATATTACAGTCTTAATTGATGGGGTTGAGAAGAAAGAAGTGAGGGCAGTAAATGTTGTTGAAAATATATCACAGAATTTTAAAATCGCCCATATAAGTGATTTGCATGTTGGTGATCCAAGAGGGATAAGAATAAATTTAAAGGAAAAAATTAATTTGAGAGCAATAAAGAAATGTATAGAAGAGATAAATTTAATTCATCCTGATTTTGCTATAATAACAGGCGACCTTGTTTATGGAGCAAGATATGAAGAAGAATATGAAAAATTATATGAAATACTGGAGGAGTTTGATGTTCCTTTTTATATTTGCCCTGGAAATCATGATGGATATTTTAAAGCGAGCGAGGATGGCTTTAATTTCTGGGAAAATTATTTCGGACTTAAAAATTATTCATTTAGCTATGGAAATGCACAATTTATAATGGTAAATTCATATGATTGGGATAAAAAAGATAGATTAGCTTTCTCCCTCATACCATTAAACTGGGGAGGAGCTATTAGTGATGAACAAATAAAATGGATTGAAGAAGAGCTTAAAGAGGAATATTCAATAAAATTTATATGCTTACATCACAATCCTCTCTGGGATACAAAAAATAACTCTCTTCTGGGGAAAAGCTACTATGGGAGGGAGAAATTGATTGATTTGATAAAAAATTATAGTGTAAATTTTGTGCTGGCGGGGCATGTGCATGCGGACGATGTAACTGTTTTTGGGGCTACAACATTTATAACAACTACTACTCCTTCAAGCTCCTGCAGGGATTACTGGGGATATAGAATTATTGAATTCAGAAACTGGAGCTTTTATTCCTGTAATTATAAAGAGCCAAAATATTCAATTCCTTCCTACATGCTGAATATTACCCATGAAGGAGATAAAAAAATTTTTGTTGAAAACAATCTTGAAATAAATTTAACCCTTCATCTAAAATTTTTTGTTAAATCAGGAAATTATAAAGTCATGAATGGAGAGGTTGAGCAAATAAGAGAAAAAGATGGATATATGCAAATATATGTGAGGAGCGAGGTGGAGAGGGAAAGCATTAAGGAAATATATTTAATCTGACTCAATTCTTGGAGCAAGGAGATAAGTTATTTTTATTACTCCCAATGCTTCAAAATAGATTTTTACAGGATAATTATTTCCCAAATATATTTTTGCTTCTTGGCTAGCATCTTTGGCAATCTTGATCATATCTCCTAGATAGTCTATTGGAAACATGCTCTTTACTTTATCATTGCATTTTATACTTATTAACTCTTCTTTTGAAAGTCTCAACTCAACACTATCATTATCTCCTTCTGCTCTCATTTCAAAATAATCTTTATCTCCTTCAAGAATTATATGGTCAGAGATTCCTTCTGTGCATCTTATTGTCTGATACAATTTTTCTGTTGGTGCAACAATTTCTGCGGGTAGCTCAAGAGATGGAACTTTTGTATCAGGCATTTCACTTGCATCAAGCAATCCAATTTTCTTTGTTATATTTCCAATCCTTATTATAAGGCGAGCTTCTTCCTTACCATATTTTATCTCCACCATGTCATTGCTACCCGCTATTTTTAAAATTCCAGATAGTTTTTCAAGATCAAAAGCTATCTCTTCCTCATCATCAAGCTTGTATTCATCAAAAGCATCCTTTTCTATTTTGAAGTCAATCATTCCGACATGCGCGGGGTCAACCATTCTTCCATATATTCCATCTTCCTTTATTTTTATCTTTGCTTCATCAACAAGTATTTCTATTGCATTGGTAATCAGCTTCATAAAATCCGCTTTTATTTTGCCCTGGAACATTGTTTAAATAATACTTTTCTATTTAAAAACATAGCGATGGTGATAAAATGTTAATTGATATAATAAAAAATAGGAGAAGTGTAAGGGAATATGAAAGCAGAGATGTCTCGAATGAATTAATAATCGAGCTAATAGAGCATGCCCGCCTTGCCCCTTCCGCCAAAAATCTGCAAGAATGGAAATTTATAATTGTGAAAGATAAGGAAAAAAGGCAAAAGCTCAGCGAGGCGGCGAAAAACCAGAAATTTGTGAGCGAGGCGCCGGTTGTTATAGCGGGTGTGGCTACCTATACTGATTATGTGATGAGTAATGGAATACCCGCCTGCCACATTGATGTTGCCATTGCGATGGAGCATATCGCTTTAGCTGCTGCTGAGAAAGGGCTTGGAACGTGCTGGATAGGGGCATTTTATCAAGATAAGGCAAAAGAAATTCTTAAAGTGCCGGAAAACTGTAAAATAATAGCTCTGATGACGCTTGGCTATCCAAAAGAGGATGGGAAGGAAAAAATAAGGAAAAGAATTGATGAAATAATCTGCTGGGAAGAATTTAAATGAAAATCTGGCTTAAAATTCTGTTTATGCTTTTATCCATATTTTTGATTTGCTTATTTTTGGTATGGTGGATGAATTATGAGCCATTGAAAATAGAAATAAAAAATGAAAGGAATGAGACAGTAAGCTTGGAGATTCGCCTTTTAACGCTGGATAATTATTTGATTTTCAATAAAAGCATTTCATTGAATGAAAATGAAAGCATAACAATTGAGAATGTTACTAATATGGCAAGAAATTACTATATTGAAGTAAGGGTTGGAAATGAAAGCAAAAGAGAAAAAATAACATATGGAAAATATCATGAGAAGATAGAAATTTTGATAGGAGAAGAAATAAGTATAAAGAAATAAGAGAAAAAATATCAAAATAACATTTACATCTCTTCAAGTGCTTCTATTCCGAGCAAATTCAGGCAATTCTTTAAAACTTGTCTGGTTGCATTTACAATAGCAATTCTCTCCTTTTCTTTTTCACTTCCAATAACCCTGCAATCTCTGTAAAATATGTTAAAGCGAGAAGCTAATTTGTAAGCGTATTCCGCTATAATTGAAGGATTTCTATTTTCTATGCTCTCTTTAACAATTTCCGGGAAATATGCAATTGTTTTTATTAATTCTATTTCGCTACTATGCTCATATTTTGCCCTTAATTTTTCATATTTAGCCTTTCTCAATATTGAACAGCATCTTGCATGTGCATATTGAATAAAAGGAGCACTTTCTCCTTCAAAATTCAGGGCTTCTTCCCATTTAAAAACTATTGCTTTATCTGGTTTAACCTTTATTATATTATATCTTATTGCTCCAACTGCAACATTTCTTGCAATATATTCAATTTTGCTTTCATCTTCCTTCCTTCTTTTTTTAACTTCTTCCTTTGCTCTTTCAATTGCTTCTTCAAAAAGATCATCTAAATAAATTACCCTCCCTCTTCTTGTTGACATTTTTCCTTCTGGAAGAGAAACAAAAGCATAAAATATATTTTCAGGAGTTTTTTTATTCAAAATTTTTAAAATTATCTCAACACATTTTGCCTCAAGTTTATGATCCTCTCCCAATACATTTATCATTATGTCCGCTCTTTCTCCTTTCCATATATGATATGCAACATCTCTAAGGGGATAGAGAGAAGTTCCATCACTTCTGGTTAGGAAGAATTTATTGTCCATTCCAGAAATATTAAAAGATGTCAAGTCAAGATAAAAAGCATTTTCCTCCTCCTTTATGCAATCTGAACCTGAAATTTCCCTGATTAATTTTTCAACACTTCCATCTATAACAAATCTTGATTCTTCAACAAATTCATCTATCCTTATGTTTATATTTTCAAGTGATTCTTTTATTCCAGATAGAACTTTTTCATATACTTCTCTTATTTCCTCTAAAATTTTCTTATCCCCCCTTTCACATCTCCTTACTATTTCATTTATTTCATTTTTAACTTTCTCCTCTTTCTCCATTAATTCAAACGCTTTCTTGTAATATTCAACAAAAATATGATCCATCTTTTTATTTTCTTCCTCAATCCTTAAATTTTTAACTCCCCAGAAAAGAATCGCCACCTGCTTCCCCATATCATCAACATAATATTGAGTTACAACTTCATATCCTCCAAATTTCAGCAATCTTGCTATTGTATCTCCAATTATTGGATTTCTTGCCCTTCCAACATGCAATGGACCGTTTGGATTTGCGGAAGTATGCTCAACAATAACCCTCTTTCCTTTCTTTTCAAAGCTTCCAAAATTTTCTCCCATTTCATCTATAAAATTTAAAGTTTCCTCCGCGAGCTTCTCTTCATCTATATAAAAATTTACATAACCATTTATTGCCTCAACTCTCTTTATTAAATTTCCTTCTATGCTTTTACTTATCTCTTCCGCTATTTCAATCGGGCTTTTTTTAACCTCTTTTGAAAGGGAGAAACATGCAAAGGATGCATC
This sequence comes from Thermoplasmatales archaeon, assembly GCA_014361195.1. NCBI lineage: Archaea > Methanobacteriati > Thermoplasmatota > Thermoplasmata > Thermoplasmatales > Thermoplasmatales archaeon. Next base: position 11,788 of record JACIWA010000007.1, read on the forward strand.
CCCCACTTTTTGCTTTTCAATTTTCACCTCATACTCAATTCCATAAATTTTTTTAATTGCTTTCTTTATCCCATTCTTAACCTCTTCATAAAATCTTTCATATGTGTATTTCATTTTACTTCTTCAAACATTTTTTCCAAAAACTCTTCTCTTTTCCTGTACAATCTTTTATGTTTCCTCCTCATGTCTTTAACACTTGAAAAAATCAGGGGAGCAATTATTGTCGCATCACCATAAACAGTAACACATGTTTTTGATTCTGCATCTATTTTTTTCCATGAAATCGCCTCCTGCGGGGTGGCGCCGGAGAGCCCGCCATAAGGTGGCACATCGCTCGTTATTTGGATGAAGTAGTTATGTCCTCTTTCCTTTTTCTTGAATATCTGGCTTATCATCGGCTGGGTTTGCATGAAGAAATTTTTAGGTGCTCCTCCTCCAAGAATTATTGCCCCGCTCCTCCTGCTATTATATATTATTGCGGTTGTCTCAAGCACATCCCTTTCCACATCTGTATGAATTTTTTTGTTTTTCAGCCTTAAATAAGATAAATTCATTCCTATTGAAGAATCTCCAGGAGAAGGGCAGTAAATTGGCACATCATATTTTGCACATGTTGCAAGAAGAGAGTTAGATGGCTTTTTTGAATTTTCAAGCAATTTTTTTCCTAGATAATTGTGTATTTCTGCGGTTGAAAAATTCCCTTCAATATCAAAATTCTCCTGTATGTAGGCATCTGTCTCAAAAAGGGTTTCAAGAGGAATAAATATATCATATATCCTGACTATCCCATTTTTTGCAAGCTCTCGATCATCCACATTAAAACTTCCCTTATAAACTGGCAAATCAAGGGCAAAGTGCATGTCATGATATAAATTTGCTCCAGTAGAAATTATAAAATCAACGAGCCCGCGCTTCACCATTTCAATTATTGCTCCTCCAAGCCCAGCAGGAATAATTGCTCCCGCCAAAGTAAAGCATATTGTTGCATCATCCTCAATCATCTTTTTATATATCTCGCATGCCTCCGCCAGGCGGGCGGAATTGAAGGCATACCCATATGGAGAGAAAATAGGAGTTATTTTCTTCATTTTCACTCAACTATGAAAACCGCAGCAGCAACAACACTCGTCCATAGCCCGTGAATATCTCCTCTTGCGGTTTGAGTTATGTTGCTTGCTTTAACAATTTTTCCGCTCATCCTGAAAACCTGCTTTTTTTCATCCCATGCTTTATTCGGGTCAAATTCTATTCCAAGAGTTGTTGCAAGCATTGTTGCAGCTAAATCTTCCGCTTTTTCACCCGCTATTTTTGCACATTCTCCAAAGCTATGATATTCAGATAGGTAGCCATATAAACTTCTATCCTTAGGAATTGCAATTCCAACAGATGCAGCAATCAAGCGATTTGGCTCATTTGTTGAATTTCTTGCAATAACCACATATGTTATTTGTCCTGGAGAAAGTAATTCCTTTCCTCTCTCAGCGGATATAATTTTGCAATGGGGAGGAACTATGCTGGACACACTTACAAGATTGCAATGCTGTATTCCCGCATTTCTCAGTGCAAGCTCAAATGATTGTAGCTGGTCTTTATGCCTTCCAGCTCCTTTAGTCAGAAATAGTTTTGTGGGAATCACAAAGTTAATCAATTTCCAATATTAAAGTTTAATGTTTTTTTCCCAAAATCTCATTGTAATCTTCTTCCATTTCTTTTTTCAATTTATCCCATATTCTATTTCCAGTAAATGCATCCGCCCTGCAAGCAATTAAAATTTTTGAAGCCATCATTTTCGCTACTTTTCCCCTCTTGTTTTTAGGAGCTTTATTTACCATTTCATGCTGAAAAATTATGCCGTGTTTTGGTGGCGCCACACCCTCCTTTAAATGCCTGAAAAGAGCTCTTTCCGCCCCCAGCAGTTGTATCGTGCTCACGGGCTTTTTCGCAAGCTCATTTATGCCCCCCGCCCTTGCAACAAGCTTTGATGCTATCGAAGGACCAACAAGCTTTGTCAGATTTGGTGCAATTTCCTCCATCGATACCTCTATATATTTCTGCAGTTTTTCTCTTGCAATGTTTAAAGATTCTATTATTCTTGCCATGTTTTTCAGATTTTCCTCCTCTTCTCTATCCAGCTCCCCCTCCCCTATTTTTAGGTTAAAAATTCCATCTATTTCTTCATCAAATGAAAAATATTCATACCAGCTCCTCACTCTTTCAAGCAATATATTTGTAACTTTAATTATATCATCTATTGCATTAACCGCTTCCGCTATTCTCCTTTCCCTTTTTCTCTGCTCTTCCTCAATTTTTTTAACTGAAAACCTTATGCATACTTCTCTCAGCAAATTCTTTCCATATCCAAATTTTTCTGCGCTTATCTTAATTTCTTTAAATTTTCCCTCTCTTCCAACAGCAAGCAACCTTCTTTCTTTAACTATTGGCTTATATTTTTCAAATTTCATTTCCTCTTCAATTATTCCTCCTTTTGAAATTCTATATAGCCTGTTTGCTATTTCATCCGCATTTTTTGGAAAAAGAACCTTTTCCCTTATCTCTTTCTCATCATATAAGAATACTCCAAACCATTTAGTTGTCATATAAAGCATGAATATAAATCATTAATCATTCTTAAAATGTTTGCGCATAGCGATAAATTTTTATCCAACAATTTTATATATCTCCTCTCATATTTGGGTAAGGCGTTAAAATGTCTCAGCATAGCAAACCTAAAAGAGGATCACTGGGCTATTCGCCCCGCAAGAGAGTTAGTTCGGAAAGGCAAGCGGTAAGAAGCTGGATGGGTAATGAGGGCTTGCTTGGTTTTGCTGGTTATAAAGCAGGGATGACACATGTAATGCTGGTTGATTATCGCCCTACTTCCCTTACATCAGGGCAGGAAGTTATGGTGCCTGTTACAATTGTTGAAACTCCCCCAATGAAAGTTGTTGGAATGAGGTTCTATGAATATACTCCATATGGAATGAGGAGCATTGGTGAGATCTGGAGCGATGACTTACAAGCTTTAAGTGAGCTAATTTGCCTTCCAAAGAAAAAAGAAAAGAAGGAATACACTAATTATGATGAAATAAGAGTAATTGCACATACCCAGCCATACAAGGTTACAGGTGTGCCAAAGAAAGTTCCAGAAATTTTTGAAATTGGGGTTGGAGGTGAGCTAAAGGATAAATATTCTCTTGCTGAAAGTTTGTTTGGAAAAGAAATAAGTGTTAAAGATGTTTTTAAAGAGGGGGAAATGGTTGATATAATAGGTGTTTCAAAAGGAAAAGGATTTCAAGGGCATATAAAAAGGTGGGGAGTGAAGCTATTGCATCACAAAAACAGAAAGCACCGAAGAATGATAGGAACCCTCGGCCCATGGCTTTCGTGGGTCCGCCCTTCTGTCCCGCAAGCAGGCCAGATGGGATTCCATAGGAGAACAGAGTATAATAAGAGAATATTGAAGATAGGGGAGAAGCCTGAGGAAATAAATCCTCCAGGTGGTTTTATTCGCTATGGGTTTATAAGAAATGATTATGTAATATTACACGGGAGCATTGTTGGATGCACAAAAAGACTTGTTTTTATGAGAAAGGCAATTCGTTATCATGCTGGCGTAAAGGTTGAGAAACCAGAGATTGCATATATATCTACAACAAGCAGACAGGGTGTAAGATGAAAGCAATCGTTTATGATATAAATGGGGAAATAAAGGAAGAAATTGATCTTCCAAAATGCTTCTCTTTTGAGTATAGACCAGATTTGATAAGAAAAGCATTCAACATAATTCGCTCTAACTCTCGCCAGCCATATGGAACAGATAAAAGAGCGGGCCATTATGTTGCGGAATCTTTTGGTCCAGGTAGAGGAATTTCCAGAACACCTCGTATTGCATCTGGAAGAGGGGCTTTTGCACCTCAAACTGTAAAGGGAAGAGAAGCACATCCTCCAAAAGTGGAGAAGATATGGAAAAGAAAAGTTAATAGAAAAGAAATGATCCTTGCTAGAATTTCAGCAATTTCAGCAACTGCAAATGAAGAGCTTGTGAAGCAAAGAGGTCACAAATTTAATACTTCATTACCCATAGTTCTGGATGACACATTCAATGATGTAAGCAAGGTAAAGGATATAATTTCTTTATTCAAGAAAATAGGGATTGGTGATGATATTGTAAGGGCAAAGGAAGGGAAGCATATAAGGGCGGGAATAGGAAAATTGAGGGGAAGGAAATATAGAAAACCAAAGTCAATCCTTATTGTTACAGATAAAAAGGAAAAAATTAAAAAATCTGCTGATAATTTAGCTGGTGTGGATGTTGTAAGTGTGGATGAGCTAAATGTTGCGCACCTTGCGCCAGGAGGGCAGGCGGGCAGGCTTACGGTATATACTAAAGGAGCGATAGTTAAGCTGGGTGAGAGATATGAATCCATATGAGATAATAAGGCATCCATATATAACTGAAAAGACAATGGTTCTTATGGAGAAGAATAATTCCCTTCAGTTCATCACAAAAATTGATGCAAATAAGAAGCAAATAAAGGAAGCGATTGAGAAAATATTTGCGGTTAAAGTGGAAAGTGTTAACACAAGGATAGGAAAAAAGGGAAAAATAGCAACTGTTAAGCTAAAGCCAGAGTATAGGGCAGAAGATGTTGCTACAAGAATTGGAGCGTTGTGAGGTGAAAAAATGGGTAAAAGATTAAGGTTACAAAGGCGTGGAAGGGGGAGCATCTGGCAAAGTCCTTCATTCAAGCATAAGGGTCCAGTAGCATATCCTCCAGTTGGAGAGTATGAAGGAGTAATTGAAGATATAATTCATAATCCCGGCTCAACCGCTCCTGTTGTAGTAGTAAGACTTAATGATGGAAGAGAAGCAAGAATAGTTGCAAATGAAGGAGCAATTGTTGGAGAAAAAATAAAATTTACTAGTGAGAGTATTTTTAAAGCGGGTAATGTATTGCCACTTTCCTCAATTCCTCAAGGAGCCCCAATCTACAATATAGAAGGAACGCCAGGAGATGGAGGAAAATTTGTAAGAAGTGCAGGCGCATATGCAACAATTATATCTCACGAAAAGGACTTTGTAATAGTGAGGTTGCCTTCCGGAAAACATAAGAAATTCCTTCCTTTGTGCAGGGCAACGGTGGGGCTTGCGGCGGGAGGAGGAAGGAGGGACAAGCCGATATTAAAGGCGGGTAAGAAGTATCATATGGTGAGAAGCAGGGCAAAATTATTCCCGATTGTAAGTGGTGTTGCAATGAATCCAGTAAATCATCCTCATGGAGGAGGGAGTCATCAGCATGTTGGAAGACCAAAAACTGTTTCAAGAGGTGCTCCACCTGGAAGGAAAGTTGGTTCAATATCCGCCAGAAGGACTGGTAAGAGGTGATTAAATGGCTAGAAAGAGGAAAATTGAAATTACAAGCAAAAAAGAATTCCTTTACAGAGGGCTTAAAATTGATGATGTAACAAAGATGAGCATTGAGGATATTCTGCCATATTTGCCATCGAGGGCAAGAAGGAGTTTAAAGCGTGGCTTAACTCCTCGCCAATATAGATTTATTCAAAAACTCAGGAAAACTGAAAAAGGAAAGGTTATAAGAACACATTTAAGGGATATGATTATCCTTCCAGAATTTGTTGGTCATACAATAGCAGTGCATAATGGAAAAGAATTTTTACCAGTTAGTATTAAGCCGGAAATGATAGGTCATTATCTCGGTGAGTTTGCAATGACTAGGAAGGAAGTCAAGCACAGCGGGCCTGGCGTAGGAGCAACTCGCTCTTCAAAATATCTGCCATTGAAGTGAGAAGATGAGGTATTCAATAGAGTTAGACCCGGAAAAAACTGCGAAGGCATATGGAAAGGAGCTATATTGCTCTCCAAAGCATTGTGAAAATATAGCGAGAGCTATAAGAGGAATGAAAGTAAAAGATGCAAAGAATTTTTTGGATGATGTAATCCAGCATAAAAGAGCATTGCCATTGAAAACCCATAACAAAAATCGCCCCCATCAACGTGGTGTAGGGCCGGGTTGCTATCCAGAGAAGGCCTGCAAAATGATTCTTGAAGTTATAAAAAATGCAGAGAACAATGCAGAGTATAAAGGACTTAATGTAGAGAATATGTACATAGCTCATATTTCTGCGTATAAAGGGAGGGAAATAAAGGGATTCATGCCACGTGCTATGGGAAGAGCAACTGACTGGAATGAGCAAACAACAAATGTTGAGATAATAATTTCAGAGGAGTAAAATGGCCATAGAAAGAAAGTTTGTTGAGGAAAATCAAAAGCGTGTCTTGCTTAAAGAATTTTTAGAGAAAGAGTGCGAAAGAGCGGGTTTTGGAGGAGTTAAAATTCAGCGAATTCCTATGGGTACGCTGATAACTCTACAAGTTGAAAGACCTGGCTTAATTATAGGAAGAGGGGGGAAAAGAATAAATGAAATTACAAATATAATAAAGGAGAGATTTGGAATTGAAAATCCACAGATTGAAATAGAGGATATAGGTGGAAAGGCATTGCTCAATGCAACCCTTATGGCCCAGAAAGTTGCGGACTCGCTTGAGAGAGGATGGCATTTCCGCAGAGTTGGTCATTCAACAGTCCGCAGGATTGTTGAGGCGGGCGCAAGAGGTTGCCAGGTAGTGATATCTGGAAAGCTAACAGGAGAGAGACATAGGTCTGAGAAATTTACTCTTGGTTATGTTAAATACTGTGGTGAGGTTGCGGAGCGAGTTATGGAAGAATCAATTGCGAGTGCAAAGACAAAACCAGGAATTATAGGAGTTAAAGTTAGGTTGATGAAACCTGATGTTGAGTTACCAGATGTTGTAAAGATAGTTGAAGAAGGAAGGGAGATTTTGCAAAAAGAAATTGAAAAAGAAAGGGAGGAAAAAGAGGAAAAACTCGAGAAATTGGAAAAAATAGATATTATGGATTTGCCAGAAATACCATCAAATGTTGTTGCTTCATTGAAGAAGGCGGGAATAAAAAATGCTCGTGAGTTATATGAAATGGATATAAATGATTTAATTGAAATTAAGGGAATTGGTATAAAAAGGGCTGAAAGAATTAAGGAAATATTAAAGGAGGTGCTTAAGAAAAATGAAGGCGAGGGAAATAAGGAAAATGAATAGAGAAGAGAGAATTAAAAAACTTGATGAATTGAGAAATGAATTAATGCGGGAGTATGGGCGCTCTTCAATGGGTGGTTCATCACCCTCTCCTGGAAGAATAAGGTATATCCGTAAAAGCATAGCAAGATTACTCACAATTATGAGGGAGGAAGGAGATATATAATGGAAGTGTGCAAAGTTTGTGGTCTGCCCAGAGAACTTTGCGTTTGTGAAAAAATTGCAAGGGAGGGAAAAGAAATAAAGATATACACTGAAAAAAGGAGATATGGAAAGATTGTTACAATTATAGGAGGAATAGACTCAAGTGTTGATATATCTGAAATCGCAAAAGAGCTGAAGAAATGCTGTGCATGTGGGGGAACAGTTAAAAATAATCTTGTTGAGCTACAAGGCGACCATAAGGAGAAAGCAAAGAAGAAGCTTGAAGAAATGGGGTTCAACGTGGTGGTGGAATGAAAAAATTTTTAAAGTCTGAATTTATTGGGTTGCCTATCAAAATAATTCAATGTACTGATAAAAGCCTTGAAAAAGTTGAAGGAAAAATAATAGATGAGACGAAGAATATGTTTGTGATAGAAACAAAAAAAGGAATAAAAAAGGTTGCAAAAAGCATTGCAAAATTTGAAATAGATGGAAATGTTATCGATGGGAGAAAAATAGCATATGCTCCTCATGAAAGAATAAGGAGGATAAGATGATAGGAATAGATGTTAAAGAGCCAGAAAAAACATGCAGTGATAAAAATTGCCCTTTTCATGGGCACTTAAAGGTTAGAGGAATAATTTTAAAAGGAAAAATTGTTTCGAAGGCGATGCAAAAGACGGTTGTTGTAGAAAGAGAAAGATTTCATTATGTTCCAAAATATGAGAGATATGAGAAGAGGACAAGCAGATATAAAGCACATTTGCCCCCTTGCATAGATGTTGAAAAAGGTGATGAAGTAATCATAATGGAGTGTCGTCCTTTAAGTAAAACCAAGCACTTTGTTGTGGTGGGGAAAAAATGAAAGGAGTAGCTGCAAAAATAACCCGTGGTTTGCCAACAGGAGCGGAGCTGGAGTGTGCAGATAATACAGGAGCACAAGTAGTGGAGATAGTGGCGGTTAAAGGGCTTAAAACAGTTCATAGGAGATATCCTTCTGCAGGTGTGGGAGACATGGTTTTTGTCACGGTCAAGAAAGGGAAGCCTGAGCTGAAGAGGCAGGTATTTCCCGCTGTAATAATAAGACAGCGTATGCCCTACAGGCGCCCAGATGGAACAAGAGTGCAATTTGAAGACAATGCTGCAGTAATAGTAAATCCGCAGGGAGAGATGAAGGGCTCCGCCATAAAAGGGGCGGTGGCGAGGGAGGCTGCTGAAAGATGGCCGAGGGTGGCGGCTGCGTCCGCAATTATTGTGTGAGAACATGAGCAAGCAACCAAGAAAACAGAGGAAAAGGATTTATAATGCTCCTTTGCATTTGAGGAGGAAATTTTTGTCCGCACATCTTACAAGTGAGCTAATTGTGAGGTATAAGAGGAGAAGCATTCCAGTGGTGAGGGGTGATACGGTAAAGATAATGAGAGGCGAGTTTGCGGGTCAAACAGGGAGAGTAAGGAAAGTAAATTTGAAGGAGGGCACTGTTGAAATAGAGGGGGTTACGATTACAAAAGCGGATGGAAAGAAAGTTTCGCGCCCGATTCATGCTTCCAATTTGCTCATAACAAAACTAAATTTGACTGATCCATGGAGGAGAAGGAAGATAAGTGAGAAGCTAACAGAGGAAGAGAAAATTGAAGTTGAAAAGGAGGCGGAAGAGCAGAAGAAGGAAATTGGGGAAGAAGAGAAGGAAGAAAAGGAGGAAAAAGAAAAAGAAGAAAAGAAGGAGGAAGGAAATGAGCCATCTTAAAAGATTAAATGCGCCTCGTTCATGGCAAATAGAAAGAAAGGTAACAAAATGGGCGGTTAGGCCATCGCCTGGCCCACATGGAATAGAGGAATCAATTCCTCTGCTAAATGTTATAAGAGATTATCTTTCAGTTGCGGACACCGCAAGAGAGGCTAAGAAGTTGATATCCGCCAGGAAAATACTGGTTGATGGAAAAGCAAGAATTGACTATAGATTTCCGTGCGGGCTTATGGATGTAGTTACAATATTGCCCTTGGATGCCCATTATAGAGTTTTAATTGATTCAAGAGGTATTTTAAGGCTGGTTAAAATAGATGAAGAAATGGCAAAATGGAAGCTATGTAGAATAGAAAATAAGACAACATTAAGGGGGGGAAAGACGCAGTTAAACCTGCATGATGGAAGAAATATTATTGTGAGCGAGGATAAATATAAGACAGGGGATGTTTTAAAAATATCAATTCCAAAACAGGAAATAATCGAGCACATTCCATTGCAGGAAGGTTACATTTCATTGATAACTGGTGGTAGCCATATAGGAAAAATAGAAAGAATAAAAAAATTGATAGTTACAAGAACTCCTTTACCAAATATTGTTGAGCTCGAGAGCTTTTCAACCATAAAAGATTATGTATTTCCAGTTGGAAAAGATGAGCCATTGATAACTCTTCCACAGGTGAGTATATATGGATAATCGCAAGGATAATCCGATGAGGAGCATAAGAATAGAAAAAGTAGTTGTAAATATGGGTGTTGGAGAAGGAGGAGAGAAGCTAAAAAAGGCGGAGCAAGTAATGGAGCAACTTACTGGACAGAAACCTGTAAAAACTCTTGCAAAAAAGACAAACAGGGACTTTGGAATTAAAAAAGGTATGTCTATTGGATGCAAGGTCACTCTTAGAAAAGATAAGGCAATAGATTTTCTTAAAAAAGCTTTATGGGTTCGCGACTATAAAATTCCAAAATGGTCATTTTGTGATGGAACCCTCTCATTTGGAATAAAAGAGCATACAGAATTTGAGGGAATGAAATATCAGCCAGAAATAGGAATATTTGGACTGGATGTATGTGTTACATTTGAAAGGAAGGGATATAGAGTTAAAAGGAGGAGAATCGCAAGGAGCAATTTGCCAGAAAAAGAAAAAATAAAAAGCGATGAGATAATTGACTATATGAAAAAAGAATTTAATGTTGAGGTAATAGAATGAAGATAAAGGAAAGGCAGAAAAAATACGGGCGCATAGACGGATGCACCAGATGCGGGCGCAGGCGAGGAATCATAAGAAGATATGGAATGCGTTTGTGCAGGCAATGCTTCAGAGAAATTGCAAAGGAGATGGGATTTAAGAAATTCAGCTGATTTTTTATTCCAATTTTTCTAGATAATCAAGAAGCATTTGAAGTGCGGAATTGCAAAAATTCTGTTTATTTTCTAACCTATCTCCTTTAAATAAAAATCTTTTTACCTCAGTTCCTTCTGGAGTTGCAAGGGCAATATAAACAAGTCCAACTGGCTTTTCTTCTGTTCCTCCTGTTGGCCCCGCTATTCCAGTTGTTGCTATCGCTATGTCCGCTCCTATAACTTTTTTTGCTCCTTCCGCCATCTCGCGGGCGGTTTGCTCTGATACCGCTCCATATTTCTTTAAAGTTTCTTCTTTTACTCCCAAAATTTTAGCCTTTATCTCATTGCTATATGCTACTATTCCTCCTTTATAATATTCAGAGCTTCCTGAAATGTTTGTTAGGGTATGAGCTATTAAGCCAGCGGTGCAAGATTCCGCGGTTGCAATCCATAAATTATTTTTTTTAAGCAGTTCAGCAATTCTTTCAATCATGAAAATATATTATGAAGATGTTTTTATGCTTATCTTTCATTTCCACTTATGCGGAGGTAACAATATTAACTGATATAACTCCTTTTATACCACTTATTTTTTTTAGCAACCCTTTTATTTTATTTGCTTTGCCTCTAAACGCAATAATCTCAAGACATTGCTCTTTGTTTAGATGAATATGCATTGCTGCATTTATTACTTCATTGTATTTATGTTGTGCTTCCGTCAGCATCTCACTTGTTAAATTGCTATGGTTATAAGTAAATACTATTGCCCCCGCAACTATTCCTTTTTCCTTTAAAAATTCGTGGGAAGTAATATATTCATGGATCGCGGATGAGATTGCATTGCTCCTGTTTTTGTGGCCCATCTCTTTGTAAATTTCATCAAATTTTTCTAATAAATCATAAGGGAGGGTAGCACTAACCCTAATTTTTTTCATGGGATATCAACATTTTTTATTTTAAATACTTAATGCTTTCTTTATTTGGCCCAATAAATATTCTTCCCTTACAGAGCCAACTATTTCAATTTTTTCATTTATGACTGTTTTTGGAACACCCATTACATTGTATTTATGGGCTAAATGAGGAAATTCAGCAATTTCTACCATATCCGCAATAATATTTTCATTTTCTATTGCCATCTGGTGAGCGAGATGTGTCATAGAGGGGCAATATGGACATGTAGGGGTGACAAATACTTGTAAGTGAATTCTTTTATCTATTTTCCTCAACTCTTCCTTTGTTTCTTCTTTTAAATTACTTCTTCCCCTTGAAACAGATATTATATCTTCGATCAGGGCGGAGAATTCATATCCTGAAGGAATTCCAAAAAACCTTATTCCATATTCCCTTTTTCCAAACAGCAGTGTTGCGGGTATTTTGTCCACTTTATATTTTTCAGCAATCTCCTTTTCTTTACTGAATTCATGTACTTCAATTTCTATTTTATCACTGAGAGATTTCAATTCTTCAAGAATTTCTCCAGTTTCTTTGCAGAAATGGCACTCAAAATCCTGGGTAAAATAAAAAATTTTAACATTTCCTTCCATTTCTCTTTCAAACTTCTCCTTAATATATTTTCTATCACTTTTACCTATAATCGCCATAAGAATAAAAGAAAACTTATTTAAAATTTTCACTGCCAAAAACTTTTTTTATCAATGCGATTAATTATTTAAATGAAAACAAAGCCAAAAGTTTTTGTTAGCGAGAAAGAAAGCATCTGTATAAGATGCAGGGGGGCAAAGCTTCTTTGTGGGAAAAAAAGATGCCCGGTGCTTTTGAAATATTATAAGAGCATTGAAATTAAGCCATTTATTGAAAAGAAGATTATTTATGGCTCCTCTCCTCCTTCAGTTTTTGTTGGCAGGGTTGGCTATCCAAAAGTTTATGCGGGTCCGATGCTCCCGCCTTTTGGAGGAGATACTTCATTGATGGATACACCAGAAATGTGGTATGGTAAAAGCATAGATGAAATTGTTGATTTCAGGATGAAGTTGATAAGGGGGAAAAGTGCGGTAAATGTTTTTGATAAAGATAAAATCGTTTCTTATTTGCATGAAATAGCAATGGCGAATAAACCAGTAGATATGGAAGTAGAATTTGAAAAAAAGCCCTCTGGAAAAATAGCATTATATGATGAAGCCTCTCCTCATGGCCCATCCGCCCCAATTAAAAAAATCTGGATTGAAAATCCAAGAGTTAATCAAAAGCTGGAGAAGGTTTATTATGATGAAATGAAAGCAAAGGAAGCGGTAATCTGGCTTTACAATGAAGGGATATATGTTTCAGCAATTCAGCGAGCTCTTTCAGCTGGCCTGCTTGGGTTGGAGAAGAGGCTTGTTCCTACGAGGTGGGGTATTACTGCGGTTGATGATATGATAGGAAAAGAAATTCTTGAGGAAGTGAAAAGGCAACCATGGATAAATGAATACAGGGTTTATTTTACAAAGAGTTTAGATAATTTTTGGGTTGTTTTTATGTATCCATCTTCCTGGCAATATGAGCTTATTGAAGCATGGTATCCAAACACAAGCTGGAATCCGACTGGCAAAAAAATAGTTCTGTATGGTGACCATGAATATTTTTATGGAAGAAGCAATTATGCAAGCATAGGAGGTTGCTACTATGCGGCACGCCTCGCAAGCCTGGAGTTGCTTAAAAAAGAAAGAAAGCAGGCGGGAGTGATTGTGCTGAGGGAAATTCATCCTGGCTATATTATGCCTGTTGGGGTATGGAATGTGAGGGAAAATGTGAGGCAGGCATTGAGAAATGAGGCAAAAAAATTCAGTGATGCAAGGGATGCAATTCTTTTTATTTCTTCATTGCTTCATATTCCAATGAAAAGATGGATTGAGAGCAGTGAATTGCTCAAAAATATTCTCATGCAAAAAAAGCTAGATGAATATGGAAATATACTGTAAGAGTGCATTGACTAAAACAAAATTGCCAGGAATAGATTATTCATTGAATCCTTATATTGGCTGCTCCTTTTCCTGCTTATATTGCTATGTCCCTTATTTATTTAAGATGAAAAGGGATGAATGGAAAAATGTAAAGGCAAAGATAAATATGCCAAATTTACTGAGGGAGGAAATAAGGAAAAAGGAAAAGGGAATTGTCGGGATTTCTTCTTCAACAGATGCATATCAACCATATGAAAGAAAATATGAAATAGCGAGAAAATGCATTGAATTGCTTTCAAAATATGGATGGAAAATAGATATTCTTACTAAATCAGATTTGATAATGAGGGATATAGACATTATTAAAAAGAGTGATGCGAAAGTAGGAGTAACAATAACAACATTTAATGAAGAGGTGATAAGGGAATGGGAGCCATTTGCTCCCTCGCCCTATAGAAGAATTGAAGCAATTAAAAAATTTTCAGATGAAGGAATATTTACCTATATTTTTTTCGGGCCAGTTTTTCCATTTATAAGGGAGGAGGAAATTGAATACTGTATTGAAGAATTTATAAATGCGGGGGCAAAAGAAGTTATTGTTGATTCATTGCATATAAAGCAAGGAATGGCGAGTGAAATTGAAAAAATTTTTCCTAAAATAGATTTGCAGAGGTATGGAGAAATATTTGAAAAAGCAAAGAAGTTTGCAAAAGGAAAAATAGAAGTAACTAAGGCATGGTAAAAGGGAAATGAAAGCGAAAGATTATATAATTTAGATTATTAATTTTTGATGAAAATTGTTGCTTTATTTGTTGCGGGGTTATTTATTTTATCCGCATTTGTAGGAGCTAAAAATAATAAAAGTGAAAAATTTGCTGGGAAAGATGATATTAAAACTTTTAGCTGGTTTGTTTCCTCTCTTCCCTATAGTGTTTCATCCGTTGATAAAGAAAATTCCATGAGATATTCATTTTATTTCATAACTGGCCATTATATGTATGAAAAAGGTTTTCACGCGGATGGAATAATATTTCATTTTCCAAATATTTATGATGGAAAGGAACACTGGGCAAATCTGACAGGTTATGCGGAGATTAAATTTCTTGATGGAGAATATTATAGAAATGATAATTATAAAGTTGTTACTCACTGGTGGGGGTCGCCTGGCTTTACCTATTATTCCATAAAAATTATTTTTTCTCGCAAAATTGAATTCATTCATCTGCATCTTGATTATAGTGAAGATGATAGATATATAAGAACAATTGATAGAACATTTTATGGAAGATGGAGCGACTTTTTTATGATGAAAATGTTTATATACTCATGCCTATGATAATATTGTGAAAGGAAAATATCTGGCTTATGGTATAATTGCATTAATGATGGGGGTAGCGATAACATCAGCATTTTCTTTTAAACCAGCTCATCCCTCGCCGATAAAAGTATATATTTTAGGAGGCATAGGTTGCAAAATGGGGGTAATAAATGATGCAAATTCCGCAATTACCGCAAATTATAGCATCATGTATTGGAATATGGGAAATCATCGTGTAGAAGGAACTTTTGATGTCCCTCCAAATTCTGTTGCTGAAAAAACATTTTATGTTTTCTCCGGTTTCTCGCCGATAATTGCAAGCATCAACGCTGGCGGTGAAGCAATGTCAAGGCAGGGATACATTTTGCTATTCTTTGTCCTATTTCCAGATTGAAGAAAAATCTTAAATAGCTACAATGTATTTCATGCATGAATAGCTATGGGAGGCTTTTACTTGCCCTTTCCATAGGGCTAATGGTAGCGGGTTTTACTTCTATTTTCCAGGGAAAAGGAAATGAAAATTCTATTGAAAGAGGTTTAGGATGTATATTGGAAGAGATAACTCCTGATAATAATGTAAATTTCGTGAATCTTGCTCCTCCTTCCTGGGATTGGAGAAATCAGGGGATAGTTACTTCAGTTAAAAATCAAGGGGGTTGTGGTTCATGCGTCGCTTTTGCTTGTGTAGGAGTTTTTGAAGCGGTTATAAAATGGAAAACTGGTTTGACAACTGATTTAAGTGAAGCACACCTATTTTTCTGTGCGGGAGGGAGGTGTGAGGTAGGAATGGCGATAAGCACCGCAATGGATTATTTAAAGAATTATGGGGTGAGTGATGAAAACTGTTTTCCATATGATGGTGCAATTTACGGGCAAAATTTGCCATGTAATCCATGTGAGGGATGGGAGGAGAGTGCTTTTAAGATAGATTCATGGGGGACAGTAAGCGGGAGAGAGAATATAAAAAACACAATTTATAATTATGGGCCAGTTGCTGCTTCTTTTATTGTTTATGAAGATTTTTATCGCGAGTATCCGAATCCTAGCAGATGGCCAAATGATGTGTATTATTATCAATATGGAAATTCAGTGGGGGCGCATGCGGTTGCAATTGTGGGATATGATGATGCCCAGCAATGCTGGATTTGCAAGAATAGCTGGGGAGCGACATGGGGACTACAGGGATACTTTAAAATAAAATATGGAGAGTGCGGAATAGATGACTGGGTATATTACATAACATATTCTCCTACTCTTGTTGCAAGTGCGGGTGGGCCATATAAAGGGAAACCAGGAGAGAGCATACAATTTTATGGTTCTGCATATGGAGGAGTAAATCCATATAGCTGGAACTGGAGCTTTGGAGATGGAAGTTATAGCAATGAGCAAAATCCAAGGCATGTATATACTAAAGCGGGAAATTATACAGTTAGATTAACTGTAAGAGATGCAAGAGGACAAACCGCTAGTTCAACAACTAACGCAATTATAAATAATCCTCCCTCAAAGCCAAATATAAAAGGGTCAAATGCGGGAAGAAAAAATATTCAATATACTTTCTATTTCGTTTCCACTGATGCAGATGGAGACAAAATAAAATATAAAGTTGATTGGGGGGATGGGAGTTCGTCTGAAACAGGATTTATTAAATCAGGAGAGAATGCAATTTTAACTCATGCATGGAAGAAAGAAGGGAAATATAACATAAGAGCAGAGGCGGAAGATGAAAGAGGAGAGAAGAGTGGATATTCAAGCTATTATATTGAAATAGGGGAGAAGGAAGCACCATTTCCTCCAACGAATCCTTATCCAGAAGATGGAGCAACCTCTGTTCCATTAAATGTTGTTCTTTCCTGGGAGTGCTATGATCCAGATAACGATACTCTATATTATACAATATATTTAGATGGAAAAAAAGTTGCGGAAAATATAACCGCAAATAAATATCAGTTGCATAACCTTGAGCCATTCAAGGAATATACATGGGAAGTGCATGTAATTGACAGCGATGGCTTAACTTCACAAAGCCAAACATGGCATTTCAGAACAAAAGATATAACTCCTCCAGATGTCAGCATAATTGAGCCGAAAGAAAATCATCTTTGCATTGGAAATTTTTCAATACCATTCTTCAAAACATTTTATATTGGAAAAATAAAAGTCATTGTAAATGCAAGTGATGAGCAATCTGGGTTGCAAAAAATAGAATTTTATGTAAATGGAAAGCTTGAAGCGACAATTTATGAAGAGCCATATGAATGGGTATGGAATGAAGATACACTTTATGATTTGCATAAGCTTGAAGTAGTGGCATATGACAATGATGGAAACTATGCAAAAGACAGCATCGAAGCAATTGTTTTAAATCTCTTCCCCTAAACTTTTTTGGGAAAAAATTTATATACTCTTTTTCTATATACATTTGGAGGCAGAAAATGACCGAAAAAAAATATAGGTTGGTAATAAGCGTGTTTGTAGCGATAGCAATGATAACAACAACAATACCAATGGCAATAACAGTTCCACCACCATCCGATACACAACAGGCAATTAATGAACCAATACCACCGACACCAGGTTATCAAGGACCACATGGACAGATAGTATTTGAAGAAACATTTGATGCAGATCTTGGTGTATTTACCGTAATAGACAACTCTGGAGATGGAACATGGCAGTGGGATGGCACAGGAGCAGCAATGTGGGCGGATGGAGGAGAAACTGATGATGAGGATGACTATTTAAGCACAGATATAGAGTTACCAGATATTGATACAACTTGCAATGCACTTACACTGCAATTTGACTACTGGGGAGAAGGCGGAGTATTTGAAGTACTCGCAGGCATTGATGTTTTGGGAACATTTACCGCAGCAACACGGGCTACTGCAGATATTGATTTAACAAGCTATGAAGGAACAACAATAACCCTTGCTTTCCATGTTTACGCAACTGAAACAAGAACAATATATATTGACAATGTTGTGATTGCACAGAACCCAAGAACTGATATAATAATAAATGGAATCGAAGGAATGGAAGATGGCGGAAGATACAATACATTCCCGAAGTGGATAGATGTTAATGTAACAAATGGAGGAACAGAGCCAATCACAGGAGCGGATTTCCATCTACAAATTTATCAGGAAGTACCATTTGAGCCAATAATATATAATTGCTGGGACATGGAGGAATGTTTCTTGCTTACATGGGATGTATTCAGCTGGGATGGAGATCAGGCAACATGGTATTGGACAGAAAAGAGGAGCCACAGCCCAACCCACAGCTATCACAGCCAGCCAGATTATCTGGCAACATATGAAGCGTACTCATTTGATAGCTTGGTACTGCATGACTATTTCGCAATTCCAACAACAATTGAAGTAGATGGACGTACACAGCCAGTAACAGGAGCATATCTGACATTCTGGCACTGGTGCGAAGGAGAGTTTGATGGAACAAACCCAATTGATTATGGTGTAGTAAGGCTCGAGACCGCAGCCCCACCACCAGCAAGCGCAATTGTTGGCGGACCATATTATGATACAGATGGAGAATGGGTACAGGAAACAATAGATATATCCGCATGGATTGGAGAGAGCTTCAAGATAAACTTCACATGGAGAAGTGACGGATACCTTAACTTTGAGGGATGGTATATAGATGATATATGCATTGAATTGAGAGTTGGAAGCGCTCAACCATTAATATTCCAGGGATATGAATACGTAGATTTTGAAGCGGGAGAAACAAAGACATTCGGTTTCCCAATTCAATGGACAATTCCGCAACCAGGAACATATTATATAGAAGTCTATACTGACTATGAAGATTGCAATCCACTTGGAAATAGAATCAACTGGACAATATGGTTTGGAGATGTATGCGATGGAGAAATAACAAACATAGAGGTTCCACCATTAGTACGAATGCCAAACGACCCATGTGGAGAAGAACTCAACTGGGTTATAGTTCCAATAAATGTAACAGTTCATAACAATGGAACACTTGTCGAAGATATACCAGTTGAAGTAACCGCACGCCACAAGATAACAGAAAAATTGTGGTGGGATGATGTTGAGAGCGGAGACCTTGGATATAGATATGTAACCTGGGGTTCATCAATAAGTATGTGGAATATAGTTGGTGCAGATTTCTACAGCCCGTTCCATTCATGGCACTTTGGAGATTCCCCAACAACATATCCAGCAGGAGTTAATGGTGGATTTGCAGTAGTTCCATATGATACAATAGATTGGATCGACTTGAAGAACTATCCAGATGCAGATATAGTAATAAAGGCAAAGTGGGACTTTGTAGCACCTGATAGGGCGGTTCCAGTTTTAATTAATGGAAATACATGGTACTTCTTCATTGGTAGAAGCATGCACTTAACAGGAAATTCTGGAGGATGGCAGGAAGTAAGATTCAGTGATTTGCTGGAAGGATATGTAACATATTATGGATTGAACAACATCTTTGAATTGCCCGAATTATACGGATTTACAGACTTCAAAGGATTTGCAATAGGTGTATGTGGTCCAGGATTAGCCCCAACAGTTGGAGGAGGAGCGGGATTATACATTGATGATATACTCGTGTATAAGAGCTATGCAGGAGAAGTAGTATGGAGCGATACACTTGTAGCAGAAGATTTAGAGCCATGCCAGAGCAAGGTGTTGTACTTTGAATGGAATACAACAGAATATTGCGATTATATTATAACCGCAACAGTTAAACTTGATTGCGATATGGACCCAACAAATGATGAGATGGGAGCACCAACAAGAATATATAAACAGATATATGAAGGAGATGACTTTGAGAAGTGGGAACAGGAAGACAATACATATGGCCTGCCAGATCACTGGCATATTGTAGAAGAATGCTCAATCTGCCCAGATGATCACATCTGGTGGAATGGAGACGAAGCAACTGGAATATATGTCAATGGAGTTGATGAAATCCTTGTAATAAATAGAACATTTGACTTCACAGGTGTAACAACCGCAACACTCAGCTTTGAAACATATTATTATATTGAAGCTGGATATGATTATGGCTATGTAGAAGTAAGCAATGACTGCGGTATGACATGGTTCAGAATAGAGAGCTATACAGGAAATACAGGAGGAGTATGGGTAACTGAAACATTAACACTTGAGGAAGGAGTAACAATATTGTATAGTGAATATACAGATTTGTACTTCACAATGCCAACTGGTTTCTTCACAGATAAGATGCACTTCCGCTTCAGATTTGTGTCAGATGAATTGACTGCGGAGAAGGGATGGTTCATTGACGATGTTATGGTAGTTGCAGACGGAGATACACTCTTCTTCGATGATATGGAAGATGCGGCATTCAGTGCAGATGCATGGTATCATATGGCCTGGTATGCAGGATGCCACTGGCATGAAGAAGATACATTTGGAGCACCATATCCAAATCCACCTGTAGCCTTCTGGAACGGAGAACCAAGAAATGTAATCGGAGAAGGAACACTATACACATTTGGAAACTATCCACCAGTAGGAAGTGCAATAAGCTTTGGTGCATGGACTTATACTAAAGTATCACCTGGCCTTGGTTCATGGAATTACTGGTATGGAGTCTGGGGAGAAAGAACATACTGGGCACAGGCATCAGCGGGAGAATGGCAGGAGATGTGGCGCAACTATACAGTTGACTTCTCATCTGTTCCAGTAGGAGCAACAATAACGTTCTATCTGGATGCTATTGCATATCCCTCAACAGCCACATATTGGCTTGAGGCAAGAAGTGGAACAACAACAATGTTATATCCAATTCCAGGAGATGATAGTGGCGATCTACAATTATTCACATTTGATTTGTCACCATTTGCGGGAATGTCTAATGTAAGACTTGCATTCCATGTAAATCATACAACAGTAACCGGGCAGGAAGAATTCACACTATGGGATGGATGGATAGTCGGACAAGGACCAATATGGCCATATGGCAGATACTATAACAAGGTTGATGAGAAATTAATACTCTACTTCGACTTGACACATGCATATGAAGCATTCCTCGAATGGGATCAAATGTACAGCTTTGCAGATCCATATCCATATGACTATGGATTAGTTGAGATATGGACAGGAAAGGAGTGGAAGGCATTGTTCATAGTGCAGGGCAGCAGTGGCGGTGGATGGGGACACATGAAACTTGACATAAGCGAGTATGTTGGCGGAGACGAGCTGACAAAGATAAGATTCAGATTTATAAGCGATGAAGCAAACACTGACATTGGATGGCTCATTGACAATGTAACGATACAGGGCAAGATTGATTATAAGAAACCAAAAGCAAGCATATCATTAAGCCCAGCAGCACCAAATGGATGCAATGACTGGTATAAGACAGGAGTAACAGTAACAATAACTGCAACAGACAATGTAAAGGTAGCAAAGATATGGTATCGCATTGATGGCGGAAGCTGGAAAGTATATACCGCACCATTTACAGTTGATGTAGATGGCTCACACACAGTTGACTACTATGCAGAGGATATTGTCGGAAACACATCACCAGTTGGAACAGTAAGCTTCAAGATAGATAAGACAGCTCCAACAGTAACAATAACCGCTCCACAGGCGGGATACATCTACTTAATGGGCAGACAACTCTTCAAGAACCCACTCGGAGGAACAGTAATAATTGGAGGAATCTACTTTGAAGCAACCGCAACCGATGCAATGAGCGGAGTTGACTATGTATCATTCAACATAAATGGCTATACATATGACGATGCAAGCGCTCCATACAAGATATGGTGGCACAAGTTCGACTTAATGCCAAAGAAATACACATTGACAGTTTCAGCGTACGACGAAGCATGCAACAAAGCAGCTGATGCAACACTAGCCTTTACACACTGGCTATAAGCCAACCCTCTTTCCCCTTTTTTTATATATTTTTAAAAATTTAATAAAAAAGAATGGAGAAAAGCTTATTTCCTTTTTTCCTCAAATTTAATCATTTCAAACAAGTTTATAAGCATATTTGCTTTTATTCTTGATGAAAATAGTTCCTGATACAAGCATAATAATAGATGGAAGGCTTAGTGAATGGATTAAAAGCGGAAAGATTCAAAAGGTAGATATAATAATTCCAAATGCGGTTTTAAAAGAGCTTGAGAGGCAGGCAAATGATGGCTTAGAAATAGGAATAAGCGGGCTTAATGAAATTGTTGAATTGCAGAAACTGAGCAAGGAAGGAAAAATATATCTTTATTTCCAGGGGAGTAAGGAAGGGAATGCGGATGAAATTATACGCGAGGTTGCAGAAACATTGCATGCAACTCTATTTACTTCAGATAAGATACAGGCAAAGGTTGCAGAAGCAAAAGGAATAAATGTTTATTATCTGCCATCATTGCATGAAGAAAAGGAGCTTAAAATTCTTAAATATTTTGATGAAGAAACAATGAGCATTCATCTCCGCCAGGATTGCAGACCAGTTGCAAAAAAGGGAAAGCCAGGAAATTTCAGAATAGTTGAAGTAGGTGAAATTTTAAGTGAGAAAGAGCTGGCAGAGATAGCACATGAAATAATTGAATATGCAAAAAGAAATTCAGATAGCTTTGTTGAAATAGAGAGAAAGAATGCAACAATAGTGCAGATAAAAAATATGAGAATTGCAATATTGAGGCAACCATTTGTTGATAAATTTGAAATAACCGCAACAAAGCCAATAGTAAAGTTGAGCATAGATGATTACAGCTTGGATGAGGAGCTTAAAGAAAGGCTAACAGATTATAATCGAGGAATTCTTATCTCTGGCCCTCCTGGCTCGGGAAAATCAACCTTTGCACAGGCAATTGCTGAGCATCTTTACAGCCTGGGAGCAATTGTAAAAACAATGGAAAATCCTCGCGATCTGTGGGTGAGAGATGAAATAGCCCAGTATGCACCTCTTGAAAAAAGCATGGAGCTCACTGCAGACATTTTACTTTTGCTCCGCCCCGATTTTGTTGTTTTTGATGAAGTAAGGAGGAGCGAGGATTTCAAAATTTACGCTGATATGCGCCTTGCTGGAATCGGGCTTATTGGAGTAACTCATTCAAACCGTGCAATAGATGCTATACAACGTCTCATCGGAAGAGTTGAACTCGGGATAATTCCTCAAGTTGTTGATACGGTTATTCATATTTCTTCGGGGAAAATAAAGGAGGTCCTTGAGCTTGATTTTACTGTAAAGATTCCTCATGGAATGGAAGAAGCTGATTTAGCCAGGCCAGTTATAGTTGTCAGGGATTTCTATACCAAGAAAGCAATTTATGAGATATATACATATGGAGAGCAGGTAACTGTAATGCCAGTAAAGGAGAGAAGAGAAGAAAATGTTGAAAATGTTGAAAGGGTTGTATCAAAATATATAGATAGCAAATTCAGGGTGGAGATAAATAGAAAAGTTGCAAATGTTTATGTTAATGAAAGCGAGATACCCCATATTATTGGAAAGGGAGGAAAAACAATATCTGAAATTGAAAGGGAAGCGGGAATAAAGATAAGGGTTCATCCTTTGATTGAAGAGGAAATAATTCCGGATATAATTAAAAGGAAGAAAGAAATTGTTATCAGGGTTGGAAAGGCATTTGCTGGAAAAGAATTAAAAATTTTCATTGATGGAAATGTAATATCTGCAAGGGTTGGAAATAATGGGGAAATAAAATTCAAAAGGAATAGTATTGAAGGAAGGAAAATAGTTGAGGCAATTGCATCAGGAAATAAAATATCTGTGAAATTATGAAGGTTGTAACAGGTATTCTGCTTAATAAAGGAAAAATATTACTCCTTAAAAGAGGAAATAGAGTTAGAACATATAAGGGAAGATGGGCGTGCATTTCTGGCTATCTTGAAGAAGATGATCCATTGAGAAGAGTAATAAAAGAGATTGAAGAAGAAACTGGAATAAAGGAAAATGATATAAGAATTTTGAGGAAGGGGGAGCCAATAAAATTTTATGATGAGGAGGAGAAAATTGAATGGGAGGTTTATCCCTTTATATTTGAAACAAATAGGGATGAGATAAAAATTGACTGGGAGCATGTTGAATATAGATGGGTTGGAATAGATGAAATTGATAAATATGATACGGTTCCAAAATTAAAAGAAACAATTAAGAAACTTTTAAATCAATAACTCCATGTATTATTCCTGGAGCATATGACTTTATCTTTTTTGATAAAATCATTTCAAGCTTTTTACCATTTTTTATCGCAACTTTCTTTAATTTATCAAAAATTTTATCTGGAAAATCCTCTTTCTTGCATTTCTGATGAAAATGAATCACTCCTTCATTATTTAAAATTTTTAAAGAATGCTCAAAAAAATCAAAAGAGTTGAGATAACCCATTATAATGCGATTTGCTATATTTTTAGGAGCAACTTCTCTACAATCCCCTAGCAATGGAGTAACCAAATCAAAGACTTCATTCAAAATTATATTCTCTTTTAGATAATTATATGCAACTTTATTTATTTCACATGCATAAACCCTTGCTCTTCCATAAACTGCAATTGGCAAGCTAAAGTAGCCAATACCAGCAAACATATCAACAACCACTTCATTTTTATTCGCCACTTTTGCCATCCTTATCCTTTCATCAATATTTCCAGAAGAAAACATTATCTTCTGAACATCAAGCTTATATTTTATTCCATTTTCAACATGAATTGTTTCTGTGCTATTTCCATAAACAAGCTTGAAGCATGGTATTCTTTTAACTCCTTTTATTCCTCCAATATCCTCAACAACAGATTTACATTTTAGCACTTCTGCATAAACTCTTGCAATTTCCTCATTCCCATTAATTCCATTTAAAATTAGAACATCTCCTATCTTTTCCCATTTTCTTGGAATATCTTCCTTCCCTATTATTTTTTTAATCTCTTCAAAAGGAGTGGGTTGCTTAAAAACTGGCTCTTCTTGCTCAATAATTTCATAATTAAAGTTACCCAAACCCGCAGAATCTTTTAAAGGCAATTCTACCTCTCCATCCCTTCTCTTTACTTTCCTCCTTTCATCAATTAGCCCTTTTTCATAAAGCATTCTTTTAACTTTTTCCGCCTCGCTTTTCTTAACAACTAGAGCAAGCATTTTAATGCAATCTTAAATGCTTTAAAAGGATGTTTTATTAAAAAATTCTTCGCAAATTTCCAGTGATAGTCAAAATCCGCATTCCTTACTTCTATTTCTTCAAGAGCATCATATCTATGCCATTTCAAAAAAATTTTTCTCAGCAATAAGCATCCTTTCAGCTCCTCTCCATATGCACGCATAAATTCCCTTTCATATGCAAAGAAATCATCAAAATTTTTAGCAATTATCTCGCTAGCCAGCAATCCCGCATATAATCCACCTCCGCTTGTTGCCTTTACCTGCCCTCCTGCATCCCCCACTATTGCACATTTTTCCTTTGCAAGCTTTTTTATTCCATATGGAATTAAAGCATATCTTTCATTTTTTACCTCATATCCCACCATTGATTTAAATTCCTCAAATTTTTTCCTCAGCCCTTTTTCATTTGTTCCCATCCCAATCCTCAGCTCATCTCCAGCAGGAATTACCCATCCAAAGAAGCCAGGAGCAAATTTTCCAAAATATACCCTAACATATTCTCCATTTTCTTCGCTATTTGCAATTCCCTGAACCGCATTTATATAATTTATCTTTCCTTTGAAATCCCTTGCAATATTGCTCCTTGCTCCATCCGCCCCTATCAAGCGCTCGCATTTCTTCTCAATTTTTCTGCAATTCAAAAAATATCTTGCTCCTTCGCTCATCGCCTTTTCCGCAAGGCAAATATCAAATTTTTTCCTGTCTATCACATATGCATATGTCTTATCTCCTCCAATAAAAATTTTCTTTCCATTTGGGAGAAAAATTTCCGCTCCCTTTATTTCATTTACCACCGCCTCCCTGCAATATTTTATTACCCTCTCGCTGACAAGTCCCCCGCAAACCTTATTTCCTATTTCCTTATTTTTTTCATAAACCGCAACCTTATATCCTTTTTTTGAAAGAAGCCAGGCAATCGTGTTTCCAGTTGCTCCCGCTCCTATAATTGCAATATCAAAACGCATTATATTTAAATCCTTTTCATATTTAATATTAATGCCAAAAAAACTTGATTATATTGCAAGATTTGTTATTGATTCAGAGGGAAATAGAATAGGAGAAAGCATCTCTGTCTATAAAGATTTGCTTATAATAAAAAAAGATAATGAATATTACGCAATCCCATTCCGCCACATAGAAAAGAAAGATGAAAATATTTTAGTAAAAGGAGTGATTCAGTGGGAAAATGCAAAAAAGCTTGCGGAGGAGTGGAAAAATGTTAAAAATGGTCATAGTAGTGAATAAAATAGAAATGTCCCCAGGAAAGATGGCAGCGCAGGTGGCGCATGCAGCGGTTGATTGTGCAATAAAGGCATGGAAAAAAGATAAAAAAATTGTCAAGAAATGGATTGAAGAAGGGCAAAAAAAAGTTGTTCTTGAAGCAAGTGAGGAAGAAATTCTGAATTTGCAGAAAAAGGCAAGCAAGGAAAAAATTTTCAACTCCCTTATAAGAGATGCTGGCTTAACAGAGCTTAAAGAAGGAACCCTTACCGCACTTGCAATAGGGCCAGGTGAAGAAGAGAAAATAGATAAGATAACGGGGCATCTCCCATTAAAATGAAAAAAGAAATAAGAATAATCGGAATAGATGATATGCCTTTCTCATTTAATGATAGTTTCACTGATATTGTTGGGGTGGTTATGAGGGGCGGGAAATATCTTGAAGGTGTTTTGAAAACAACAATAGAGGTTGATGGGAAAGATGCAACAGATAAAATAATAGATATGATTCAGGCAAGCGGGCACAGAGGGCAGATAAAAATAATAATGATAAATGGCGTTGCTTTGGGTGGGTTTAATATAGTTGATTGTGAAAAATTATTCAATGCTACAGATATTCCTGTTATTACAGTTGCGAGGAAAAAGCCAAATATTGATAAAATAGAAGAAGCTTTAAAAAAGCATTTTGATGATTGGAGGGAGAGAATCGATTTGATAAATAAGGGAAGGACAGAGGAAATTAAATTGAGGTATCCTATATATATAAAATATTTTGGAATTGGAAAAAAATCTGCAATAGATGCAATAAAATTATCTATTATAAGAGGGGCAATTCCAGAACCAATAAGAGTTGCTCATTTAATAGCGACTGGAATAAAAAAAGGAGAATCAAGGGGTAGATGCTGACTTTATCGCCTTTATTATATCCTTAATTCCTTCAATTTTTTCTTCAACAATTGAGCCAGTTACAATTACATTTGCTCCCGCTTCTATTTTTCTTCTTGCCTGCTCTGAATTTTTTATTCCCCCTCCCACTATTATAGGAATGCTCACAACTTTCCTTATTTCTCTTATCATTTCATCTGGAACAGGTTTCTCCGCACCTGAGCCAGCATCAAGATATATGCAATCCATACCCATGCATTCCGCATATGCTGCATACCTTATTGCCTTTTCATAGTCATTCTCACCTATTCTATCCAGCATTGTTTTTGTTTCAACTGTTGTTGGCTTAGCGCTTGTGCTTATAACCATATACCCCATAGGAATTGGCTTTATCCCAATTTTTTTAACTATCACCCCTCCTTTGAGTTGCTCTCCCCTTACATGCTCATATACCAATGAATTGAGAAATTCCATGAAGAAAATATAATCCGCATTTTCAACAATACTATTTGCTGAATTCGGAAATATTATAACCGGCAAATCACATCCTTTCTTTATTTCTTCAACACATCTCCTTATCTCCTCTCTTTTTGCGGTTGATCCACCAACCATTATTGCATCGCTACCATATTCTTCACAAATTTTTGCCATCTCACCCGCTTCCTCCGCACTCTGCTTATCAGGATCTATAAGGGAGAAATGCATTTTTGCTTTCCTCATTTTTTCAATCATAAAAAGAGAATTTCTCTAAAGCTTTAAACTTTTTCTTTTGAAAATTTAGCAGATTATATATACAATGAAAAAATAATTAAGGAGGCGAGAGGAGCAAGGCGGAGGCAAGGGGGAGAGTAAAAAAGAGTTTCACCTTGCTCCTCTCTTTGCCTATATTTTATAAATTTTTTCTTATTAATAATAAGAAAAGTTCTATATAAATTTTTTGGTACAGGCATTGTTATTTTCAATTTACAAATGCGCTTTCATGCTTCCATACAAGAATATTAATCATTCTGGAATATTCTTTCTACCCGCTTCTATTACTTAATGGCAATCTTTCAATCTTTTTCAGCAATGCTTTCCTTGCAGGCATTCATTGGTTAAATACTTATATTATTTTTCTATTTATGGATTGTATGCCGGAAGAAATCATTGACTTTGAGCGATTTTTCAAGGATACGCAAGCGGAAATAAGAAAGGAAATTGAGAGAAGGTTTAATGATGAAGATATAAGATATTCATTGCTCGGTGGAAAACTACTTCGTCCTGTAATGCTTATCTTATCATTTAAAGCATGCAATGGAAAAAAAGAAAAATATAAGAAAGCAATTGAAAGTGCTATAGGAGTTGAGCTTGCCCATTCCGCTTCCTTAATTCATGATGATATTATGGATGGTGATATGGAAAGGAGAGGAAAGCCCGCCCTTCATACAATTAAAGGAATAGGACCCGCAATACTTATAGGGCATAAAATGATAAATGAAGCATTCAGAATCTCTCTTGAGCATGGAGAAAACAATGCAAAAATATTTCTGGATACCTGGAATGAAACGCTAAACGGGCAACTAAAGGATATAGATTTTACTTCTCATATAGAAAATTTACTCATGAGCGGAAGGCCGGAAAATTTACTCGAAGAATATTTCAAAATAATAGAGATGAAGACCGCCTCCCTGTTTG
This sequence comes from Thermoplasmatales archaeon, assembly GCA_014361195.1. Taxonomy (NCBI): domain Archaea; kingdom Methanobacteriati; phylum Thermoplasmatota; class Thermoplasmata; order Thermoplasmatales; species Thermoplasmatales archaeon. The sequence goes on from JACIWA010000007.1 coordinate 40,306, forward strand.
CTGCCGCCTGCAGGGCGGGGGCAATAGAGGCAAACTCGGAGGAGGAAGTGATTATGCTCATGAAGGAGTATGGGAAAGAGGTTGGTATTGCTTATCAGCTTGCGGATGACTTGGTTGATATTGTTGAAGGGAAGAAGATAGAGGAAGGAATAATAATGCCGATAGTAAGAATGTATGGAAAGAATGTTGATAAAAGAATTCTGGAAAACATAAAGGTAGAGGGAAAAAAGCTTATAGAAGAAATGCTCAGCAAGAGGGGAAAGAGTATAAAGGGGATATATGAGGAAGAGATAAACAAGCACATCAAGAAAGCGGTTGAGCTCGCATCCTCTCCTATGCTTGAAGAAACAATTTATAAGAAATTACTCAAGGGGGCGCCATTTTATATTGTAAATGAAATGATAAAAGAAATCGGGATGAGGATAGAATGGGAATAGAGAAAAAGGGAATGCTTTCTCCATTTACAATATTTACATGCATAATTACGGGTGGATTTTTCCCCTTACTCGGCTCTTTCTTTTATTCCCTTTTTAATGAAAAAATATACTGGGAGGGAGTTATATTAACAAGTGTTGGTGGCTTCATTGCCCACTATTTTCTTGCACATACAATTCATGATTTAATTCATCTAAAAATTGAAAAAAGAGTGACAACAAGTGAAAGAACTCTTAAAATTCTCTTTGTAATATCCGCAATAATTCTTCTTTCAATAGCAATATATCTTGCATATTATTCAGGATGGCCTGTAATTGTTTTTTCAATAATTGGAGCAATAACATGCTTATATGCGGAAGGGCTTATACATCATGAATCGCAGATGGCATTTGGTGCAATGTTTCTTGTAATCGGCTCTTTCTATGTCCAGTATGGTTATTTTAATAAGCATTTCAGCGTCTCAATCCCGCAAAAAGCATGGATTGAAGTAGTTTTACTTTCTCTCTTTGCATTTTTCAGCCAATATGGATGGCTACTTTTCTATAGAATAGACGATTACGGTTGGAGTGTTAGGAAGAAAAATGAAAGCATATTAATAACAAAAATTGGATTAATATTTCTAGTTCTTTTATTCTTTATTCATTCCATTCTTTAGATATATTCTGCTTTATAGCTATATCTTATTCGCTTTCATTACTTTATTCCAGCAATCCTTGCATAAAGGCAATCTTTTAACAGAGCAACAAGCCCTGTAATTCAGATAATTTGCATCCTTTTCTTCTATTTCCTTCCCGCATCCGTCACATTTCATTTTATCCGTCTTTATGAAAGATTTTGTTAATTTAAATTTTGTCAAAAATGTACCATCTTATAAACCCTGTTAAACACTTTTTATTCAGAGAAATATGAAGAGATGAATATTGCTCGCTTACCAATTTCTAACTCTGGGTAAAGCATTTTATTCTATCAGAAGGAGCAATCCTAGAAAAGATTAATCTGTTTTTTCTATAATTTATTTTTCAAATCTTTTTCAATCATTTCCTTTATTTCATCCTTGCCAGCTACTCTTCCCATTATTTTTATTTCTCCATCTATTGCTATTGCAGGCGTTGCCATTACTCCGCGGGCTGTTATTTCCCCTATATCTTCTATTTTCACAATTTCTATGTCTTCTCTTTTAATTTCCTCCACCGCTTCTTTAACTCTTTTTTCAAGCAATTTTAGCATTTCTCTACCTTCTTCAGTTAATGAATATATTGTAAAATTTCCAATTTTTTTGCCTTTACAATTCCTTCCTCCTTTAATTTTGAAATATGATATGAGCATTTTGAATAAGGGGAATTAGTTAATTTTGCAAGCATGCAAACACACATCCTCTGTTTATCGAGAACATAAATTATTTTTAATCTTTTTTCATTTGCTATTGTTTTTATAAAACTAACAAACCTCTTGCTAATTTTTTTCTCAACCATTGAAGCAATTTTCTCAAATCCTCCTTTTTTATTCACTTCTTTCTTAATTTTTTCAGGAATTTCAATCATATTCATCATTTTATTCAACCTATTCAACTTATCACCCCAAATATATATCCAATTAAAGTAGATAAAGCAACAACAAGAGAAATATAAACGAATGTTTTCTTCACCCCGATAATCCTTGAAAGAACAACCATACTTGGCAAGCTTACAGATGGACCAGAAAGAAGTAAAGAGAGTGCGGGACCAGAACCAATCATTCCTGAGCTATAGCCAAATAAATCATTTAAAATAGGCACTTCAAGGAGTGTTGGCATATAAAGTAATGCTCCTATTATTGATGCAATAAAACAGCTATAAATGCTATTGCTTCCCACATAATTTTTAACAAGCGTGCCAACCGCTATATCTGGCTTTTCTCCAGTATATTGAGAAGCTATTCCTCCTATGATTCCGACTAAAAATACTCCCACAATTAAAACAGGAAAAATCTTTTTTACAAGCCACCATGTCTCATATCCCCAGTTTTTAACCTCCTCCTTCTCATAATAAAAAATCAAAGCGTAGGAAATTAAAATTGTAAGCAAATATATTACAGGAAATTTTATATACCAACTGGCGGGGAATGTTGCCATGATCAAGATTAAAATAAGAGCCACGAAGACAAAAATTTTATCCCATCTTTTCCTTCCCTTATACTCATGACTACTACTTATCTCTCTTTCATCTGAAAAATCATGCGGAATCGAAAAAATTGCTCGGGCAATTCCTATATCAAAGCCAAGAACTCTGGCAGTAAAAACTATCGCAAGCACATTTATCGCGGGGCCCGAATAAAGAAACGCCACCGCGGGCCCGATTCCCCCGCCTCGCCTGTATATGCCAGAGAAGATTGGCAAAATTGTGCAACTGCAAACCGCTAATATAGCGCCTGAAACAGATGCAATAGGGTATGAAATATACTTTTTTGTTTTTGAACCAAAATATCTTAAAATGCTTTCCTTTGATATGAATGCGGATATTGCACCCGCAATGAAAAAAGCGGGAATTAGGCAAGTCAATACATGCTCAGAAAGATAACCTGCTAACGCATCTAACCCAGCCATTAATATTTCATAAATCATATTATTATATTATTTCAAATTTTTTTGAAATATCAAATTAAAGAATTATATAAATTTTGTTATGCCAAATTTTTTAAATTAAGAAACAATAAAGGCATGGAAAGATGGTCATCTAAGCTCGGTTTTGTTCTAGCAGCAATTGGCTCTGCAGTTGGTATTGGGAATATATGGCGTTTTCCATCTGTTGTTGGGCAGAATGGAGGAGGTGGTTTTCTTTTTCCTTATCTTATTGCTGTTTTTATGTTTGCCCTTCCTCTTATGATACTCGAACTGGCTATAGGAAGAGGACTAAGAAGGAATGTTGTTTCATCCTTTGAAATATTAGGGAGAAAATATATGGCTGTTGGGTGGGCAATATGGCTTATGGTTTTGATGATTCTAAGTTATTATTTGGTTATAACAGGATGGACACTTGGATATTTTATTTTTTCATTGTCTGGTATAAATATTTCATTTGATAGTTTTATTTCATCATATCAACCTATTGTGTATTTCTTCTTATCCGCAGTCATAGTTGGCGTAATTATCTCTATAGGAGTAAGAAAAGGAATTGAAAAAATTGTAAAATTTATGATGCCATTTTCTATAATAATATTACTTCTACTGGCCTTTTACTCTCTAACCCTCTCAGGTTTTATGGAAGGAATCAGATTTCTTTTTAGACCAGATTTTAGTGTTTTAAAAAATCCTCTCGTATGGGCCTCCGCTTTTGGACAGGCATTTTTTTCACTTTCGGTGGGTTTCGGAATTCTTATTACTTACGGAAGCTATATGGACAAAAACACTAATATACCTTCTTCTTCCATCATAATAACTCTTGCAGACCTTTCCATTGCAATTTTAGCAGGATTTGTTATATTTCCAATTGTGTTCACATATGGATTGCATCCAGGTGTGGGAGCGGAACTCGCCTTTTCTACTCTTCCGAAAGGTTTTGAAATGATGCCTTTTGGTCAACTGATGTCTGCATTATTTTTCCTCACTCTATTCTTTGTGGCTATTACTTCAGCAATTGCAATGATGGAAATGAATTCTTCTGTAATAATTGAACGCAAAAAAATATCAAGAAAGAAAGCAAGTTTTATCTTAACAATTTTTGTAATTATTCTTGGTTTACCATCCGCTATGAGTTATAGCAATCTCAATATAAATTTCCATGGTGATAGAATCCTGGATATTATGGATAAAACAATAGGTACGTTAGCACTCCCATTATCTGGTTTGATGATTGCCCTTATTTTTGGCTGGTTTTTTAAAAAAGAAATTTTAAAGGAAGAGTTAAATTCTAATTACTGGTTTTTATTTGTTAGTTTGGTTACTAAATTTATCCCTATTATTCTTTTTGTAAATATTATTTTTACAATTTTACAGATTTTTTAGCATCCCAAAAAATATATATTTTTTATCTTATCCTTTTGTGCATTGGGCGGATATAGTGGCGGAAAAACTCTATGAGCAGAAAAGAGAGCATGTTTTAGCTACCGCTATAACTCCTTCTGGGCCGATTCATGTTGGAAATTTAAGAGAAGTGCTTACAACAGAGGCGGTTTATAGAGCACTAAAGGAGAGGGGAGGAAATGCAAAGCTTATATACATAGGAGATACCTTCGACCCTTTAAGAAAAGTTTATCCTTTCTTGCCCGAGGATTATGAAAAATATGTAGGGATGCCTTTATCAGAAATTCCATGTCCCTGCAACGGGCATGCCAGCTATGCCCATCATTTCCTTGAGCCATTTCTTGAGAGTATAGAAAAATTGGGAATTAAGCCAGTAATATATTATGCACATGAGCTCTATGGAAAAGGTGTTTATAATGATGCAATAAAAACATCTCTTGAAAATTCGGAAAAAATAAGAGGTATTTTATCAAGCATATCTGGCAGAGATTTGCCCCCCTCTTGGGCGCCGGTGAATATAAAATGCGAGAGATGTAAAAAACTTGCGGGAGAATTAACTTCTTATGATCATCCTGATTTAAGCTACAAATGCAAATCCTGTGGCTATGAAGGTGTTCATGATGTAAGGAAAGGAGGAATTGCAAAGCTTCCATGGCGAATTGACTGGCCTGCGAGATGGAAAATTTTTGGAGTAACTTTTGAGGCATTTGGAAAGGATCATGCTGCTGCTGGTAGCTCCTGGGATACAGGTAAGGTAATTTCAAAGGAAGTTTTTGGATACGAGCCGCCGATGCCCCTTGTTTATGAATTCATAAATTTAAAGGGAAAGGGGGCGATGCATGGCTCAACAGGCATAGCAATATCTGCGGAAGAAGCGCTAAAAATCATTCCACCTGAAGCCTTTCGTTTCCTCTTTATGAAATACGAGCCACATCGTCATATAGATTTCGATGCTACATATGGAATTATCAATCTTATGGATGAATATGATAAATATGAAAAAGCATATTTTGAGGGAGAAGGCGAGTTTAAGGAATTCAAAAGAGTTTATGAGCTTTCCCAGCCATATGAAATTGCAAAAAGAAAGCCAATTACAATACCCTATTTACATCTTGCAATTGTTGCACAGATAGGAAAAAATTTTGAGGAAGTTGTTGAAATACTGAAAAGAAAACATGATTTGCGGGAATTTGATCTGGAAAGATTGAAGGAGAGATATGAAAAAATAAGTTATTGGCTCAAAAAATATGCTCCAGATGAGATAAAATTTGAGCTTGTAGAAAATTATCCAAGTTTAGAGCTGAGTGATGAGGATAAAAAATTTTTAGATGCATTGATTAAAAATTTTGAAACCTTAGAATGGGAAGCAGAAAAAATACATTCCATGATTCATGAAACCGCAAAAAATAACAATTTTTCAGCAAGAAGAGCATTTGAGCTGATATATTTAATAACACTCGCAAAAACAAGAGGGCCGAGGGCTGGCTATTTCCTCCAGTCTCTTGGAAAAGAATTTATATTAAACAGGATGAAAAACTATTTAAATATTGCATAGGGTATTTCAAAGCATTCTTCATTTATAATGCGAAAGGCCCTCGCCTCCTTATTAATCGGGTCAATGACAATTGATGCATGAAATCTTTTATTAAAATAATTTTTTTGAGTATCTAAATCAGTGCCTGACATAAATGAGGAATAGCCTGGGTGGGAGTGATACCATCCAACTATTATATAATCTCCTTTTATCTCGTCTAATTTATCAAAAATTTCTCCAAATGCATCTCTTTTGAATTTTACATTAAATGAGGAAGAATCGAGAGGGGCGGTTATTATATCAAATGCAATAGTATATTCCTCCTCCCAGTAAAATAAATCACCTATTATGAATCCCATCGCCTCTTTTTCTTCTTTTGCCATTTCATATGAATGAAAAACCATTTTCTTGAATGCCTCATTTTTTATGTAAAAGTTTAATTCATCCAGAAAAGGATAATCAAATTGCTTCTCATTCCTGCTAAATCCTATTTCTTCTAAATTTCTCTCCCTATATATTTCCCCAATTAGCCTTTTTATATCATCTTTCGGATAATGAAATAATATCTGTGATGGAGGCGGAGCTATCTTCCTCTCTTTCTTTTCTTCTCTTTCTATTTTAACCATCTTCATCTATTATTCTAGGCCTGCTTCTTATTTGCTGTGGAACAAATGGATTTTTGTTGAAATATTCTGCAGCTCTTGTGCATGTATCGCTTTCAAAAGGATTTTTAGGATTTGGATAAGAGAGCAATGTTTCTATACCTTTTATAAATGCAAGAAGGTTTGATTTTATCGACCAGTTATCAAGCAATTTTGTGCATACATATCCTCCTTCTTCCGGTGGCATTATATTTGGATGAAATATTTCGCTTTTCCACCTTACAATTGGAGTTTGGTATGGATAATCAGGAGTTATTATTATCTTCAATTTATGGTTGTATTTTGTTAAAATTTTTCCATCGCTGAGAACAGGGCCAGGTGTATTTACAAGTGTAACATTTATTTCAATTGGCAATTTATTTAAATTTTCATCTGATAGAACAAAGTGGTGGGCGGTCTTTTTTCTGCATTCCGCAATCTCATTTTTAATTCTCTTTATCAATATCTCCTTTGGTAGGGGCATTTTCCTCCAACAGGATCAGGTATAAGCTCAATCATATCCCCATCTTGCAGGAGCGCTTCTTCAACAGTTAATTCTGCTTGAAGAATTTTCTTTCCTATTCTCAAAACATATGCCCCGGGATTTTTCTTCCAATAATTTGCTGCCTCCTCTATAATTTCCTCTATAGTATTTTCCTTATTTACATCCATTTTAAGTTTATTTCCGGTTTCAACATCTTTAACAACTATTTTCATCTCTTTTAATTTTTTAAAAATTTATAAATTTTTCCACAATCTCCATTGTAGCTTCTCTCAATTTCTCCGCTTCCCTTCCCATTTCATCAATTTTTCTCCTCATTTCACTTTTGTAAATTTGATCTTCAATGCAAGAAAGATTTATTTTTACATTCAAGATTGCTGAATTAAAAGAGGCATTTGCAAAAAGCATCGCAACTCCCGCATCACTTATCGAATTTTTATTCCCTTTCTCCGCAATTTCCCTTATTTCCCTCATTAAAATGAAGCATTTCTCAGCGGTTTTTGCTGGAACCTCACAAGCTTTCTTATATGCTTCCTCAATTCCCTTTTTTTCCCTTATTGCCTTAATGACTTCATTGAAAGCATTTGCATCTTCCTCAACAAGCAAGAGAAATTCCTTCCTCATGTTTTTCAATTCATAAAGCCTCGCTTTCATTTCTTCCTCAACGCTTTCATACTTCTTTTTCCCTATGGTAAGATTGCAGACCATCTCCGCCAGCCCGCATGCAATTGCCCCACCAAGCGCGGACGCACTGCCTCCTCCTGGAGCGGGAGAAGCACTTGCCAGTTCCTCAAGAAATTCTTCCATGCCCTTCATTTGCTCACCTCCAATAACCTTTTCTCTATTACCTGCTCCGGTTTGAAATTATCGAGTTGCAGATAAAAAGAAGCGACATCAATCAATGCATCAAGTGGAACCATCCCAACAATTTCGCTTGAAAGGACATTTACTCCATATCTCTCCGCCTCTCTTTTTATTGTCTCAAAAACTCTGAAAAGAGGTGTTTGCTTGTAATTTGTCATGTTCATTGATACCTGCACAATATTTTTCTCTTTTATTTCAAATCCCATCGCTTTTACATATCTATACCCTCCACTGCTATGCCTTACTGCTTTCGCAATTTTTTTTGCGATTTCAACATCATTTGTTGCAAGATTTACATTAAAAGCTATGAGAATTTCTCTCGCCCCCACAGCGGTAGCCCCAGCAGTTGGATGTATTGAATTCGGTCCATAATCAGGCACCTTTTCCGGATTTTTTCCTATTTCTTCTTTTAGTCCTTCAAATTCTCCTTTTCTTACATCCGCAAGATTTCTTCTGCTCTCTTTTTTTGCAGCTTCTTCATATAAAAAGCATGGAACTTTTGTTATTCTTGAAAACTCCTCCGCAAATTCATTTGCAATTTTTATGCATTCTTCCATTTTTGTATTCATTATTGGAACAAATGGAACAACATCCATTGCCCCCATTCTTGGATGCTCTCCCTTATGTTTGTTCATATCTATTAGCTCAACCGCTTTTATTGCCATATCAAGAACCGCTTTTTTAACTTCCTCTGGCTCACCAAGAATTGTTACATCTGTCCTATTATGGCTTTCATCAGAATGAATGTTTAATATTTTCACATTGTATTTTCTTACTTCATTGATTATAGCATCTATTACTTCCTTATTTCTTCCCTCACTAAAATTTGGGACACATTCAATCAATTTCATAAAAGGATATATAAGAAAGGGTTTTAAGGATTGCTATCAGATACTTTTTATATAAAATTGAAAATCAACAAACTTGTTTTAATCAAAAAGTTTATTTATATCTTATTAATTTACTTTAGGAGGCTGATAAAATGGAAGGAAAAAAGATGTTGGCAATAATTTTGGCGACAATAGTGATTACTGGAGCGATGGGAGCAATTGCTGCAGACAAAACAAAAAACAGCGAGATAAAAAAAATAGAAAAAGTGAAATTAGAAAAAGCGGGAATAAAACCGCACATGGAAGTATGCAAAGAAGTAAAAACAGTGGAAAAGAAAATTATACCCATGCCTCTCGGAGATGTGCAAATAACCGCATTTGAAACAGATGAGATGCACCCCGCAATTGCAAGCGATGGCGCAGGAAACATATTGCTTGCATTTGAAGGCGATTTAAGAGGAGAAGGGACACCAAATGTATGGTTTACTTATGGAACAGGCGGAGGAACTTACTGGTGGGAAAATGCGGTTGCATGGAATATAGAAAGTCCTCCAGAGAGACCTTCTCTTGATTACTGGGGAGGAAAAATATTCTTTGGGACAATGGTTCCGAGCCCATATGACCACGAAGGAGGTGCTCTTTATTTATTCTCTTGTGAAGATCCAACAGACTTTGAGACCTATATGTTGGTATATTGGGCTGTAGAAAACCTTGGAGCGGGTTACTATGGATTTGTGGATGTTGATATAGCATGCGACAATGCTTTCGAGAGCTGGGCATATGGAGGAATTTCAATACTCGGAGATCATGGAAGAGGAGGAGAAAAATTGACAGGAACACCAATGTTTTCCTATCAATTCACAGAAGACGGATATGCATGGTTCTATTATTTCAGCAGTGCAGATGATCCATTCAGAATAGAAAAAGGACAATCAACCGCATTTGATATTGACCCAGTAACTCATCTTGCATATCCAATATGGAATTATTTAAATGCAGAAACAGGTGTGCTTGACATGTATTTCTGTATATTTGACTTCGGAAAATGGGATGAGTACCAAGGATATCCAATTCATCCAGATGTCAGAGACGGATTCATAAATACAACTGGAATAAATGACATGAACATAGATATTTCCGCATATAACAATAACATAATAATTGTCTCACAGACAGATGAATATGGAAGCCAGGATATAACATGCTACTATTCAAAAGATGGACTTCGAACAATTAAGAAGGCGATGATAGCGAATACAGGAGCAGATGAAATGTATCCGAGAATAATGCATGTTGGAGAAAATACTGCAATATGCATATTCGTAAAGAATGGAAATCTATACTTCTCTCAAACTGAAGACGGAGGGGCAACTTGGTCAGAGCCAGTGAAAGTTAATGATGTTGATGGAACTGTTGCGGAAGAATATGATACCGCTGATGTTTGCAAAGCGGGAGTAATATGGATGGATAACAGAAATGGAAACTATGACTTATTCTTTGATACCGCTGGGGCATTCCCAATTATTGGAATCCAGGATATTTCTGGTGGGTTTGGTGCAAAAGCAACAATAGCAAATATTGGAAACGCACCCGCAAAGAATGTTGCATGGAGCATTGACTTAGAAGGAGGACTTGTTTTGTTAGGAAAGCATAAGGAAGGAATAATTTCAGAAATTCCAGCGGGAGCAACCACAACAATAAGCACAGGCTTAGTTCTTGGAATTGGAAAGACAACGATAAAGGTAAAGGCAGGAGATGCTCTGGCGACAGCGAGTGGCTTTGTACTCGGCCCATTTGTGCTGGGCGTGAGCTAATCTTTTCCCTTTTCTTTTTTGTATTTTGAAATTTAGAATAATTTAACGGAACTTTTTATAAGATGCGATTGCAGTTCCAGCAAGGATTGCATTAATTCAAATCAGGAACACCTTTTCTATCCTTTGCCCTTGCTATAGCATTTCTATTTTTAAAATCAATTTTTTCTGAAGCACCTTAAGCCAACAAATTGAAACCGCTGTAATCGCTTTTGAAAATATTCATATATCTTTTTTGTTTAATATTATGCCAGTTGCATTGACAATTGCGGGGAGTGATAGTAGCGGTGGAGCAGGATTGCAAGCGGATTTGAAAACCTTTTCAGTTTTTTATGTACATGGAGTTTGTGCGGTAACCGGAATTACAGTTCAAAATACCTCTAAGATAGAGAAAGTTTATGATTTATCTCCCTCGCTGATAAAAAAACAAATAGTTGCCCTTGCAGAAGATTTAGAAATAAATTCAGCAAAAACTGGAATGCTCAGGAACAGTAAGATAATAAAAGAAGTTGCAAGAACTCTTTCAGGATATGATTTTCCTGTTGTTGTTGACCCAGTTATTCTTTCAAAAAGTGGATATGAATTGCTAAAAGAAGATGCGATAGAAGATTTTATAAATTTTATTTTCCCTATTTCCTATCTCATAACACCAAACAGGTATGAAGCGGAAAAACTGAGCAATATAAAAATAAAAGGGAAAAAGGATGTAGAAAAAGCTTTAAAGATTTTGAAGAAAGAAGGAGCAAACTCAATTTTGATAAAAGGAGGGCATTTTCCAAATAAGACAGATTATCTCTATCATGAAGGAAAAATTTTTGAATATAAAGGAAAGAATATAAAAGGATGCACACATGGAACAGGTTGCAGTTTTTCAGCAGCAATCACCGCAAATCTCGCAAAAGGAATCGAGTTAAGGGAAAGCATAAGAATAGCAAAGAATTTCATAGAATCCGCAATAATGTATGGAGAAAAAATTGGAAAAAGATGTCCGGTAAATCAAATTTCATGGTTAGGAAAGGATGCGGAAAGATGGAGGGTTTATGAAGAGCTGAATTTTTATTTGAATGAGCTTTTAAAAGAAAATATTTATGATTTAATTCCTGAAGTTGGAACAAATTTTGCATATGCACTGCCAAAAAATTTTTTGAAGGATAAAAACGATATTTTAGCTATTGAAGGAAGAATAATAAAAGCGGGAAAAAGTTTAAGAGTAGGAGAAATAAAATTTGGCACATCAAGGCATTTAGCAAGTGCAATAATGAAAGCAATGGAGTATGATGAAAGCAAAAGATGCGCAATAAACTTCAAATATGATGAAAATTTAATAAGAAAAGCTGAAAAATTTTATAGAGTAGCTGGGTATGACAGAAGGAAAGAACCAGAAAATATAAAAAAGGAGGAGGGAAAAAGCATTTCCTGGGGAACAGAGGTTGCAATTAAAAAAGCGGGAGAGGTGCCAGATATAATTTTCCATAAAGGTGATGTTGGAAAGGAAGCAATGATAACAATTCTAGGAAAAAATCCAAAAGAAATAATTGAAAAAATAAGAAAAATAATTTATTAATTTATATTTCTCTCTATTTCCCTCCATGCTTTGTTTCTCTTATCCTTACTTCCACAAATAGCGGGCAGGCAAGCGGGGAGCCAGCAACGATAGCAACCCCTACGGGAAGCATTTGAATTTCATTGGAAGAAGACGAATCAAGTCCTTCAACGCTTGAAGTGATTGCTTTAAGGTCATTTGGATTGGTTGTTTTGAGGATTATGTGTGTGTTGCATTGAGATATAACATTTTTATCTATTCTTGCGGGGCGCTGTGTTAAAATTGCTAATCCTATGCCAAACTTTCTTCCCTCTGAAGCTATATTTTTTATTATGTTACTTGCCATGCTTTTTCCCTGTCCTCTTTCCGGACAATATCTGTGAGCTTCTTCAATAACTATAAGCAATGGAGGAATTGAATTATTTTTCCTTTCTTCAAATATTCTTGTAAGGAGTATTGAAACGAGCATTTCCTGAATATAAGGCGGTACACCTTTCATATTTATTATTGAACATCTCCCATTTTTTACAATTTCATCCAATGGTGTATAATATTTAGAGAAAATTCCCATTGATTTTATCTGCTCCATTTGATTTATTAGTCCCCATTTAGCACTGCTTTTTGCATCCCTTATTTCTTCAAGAATATCATCTATTGTATATATTCTCCTCTGGCTGGCATTTTTCCATGCTTCATATAGCAATCCTTTCTGAACTTGAGTTGCCTCAGGAAATAAATAAAGAACGTCTTGAAATGATAAATTTACTTCATCGAGCAAGAGAGGAATTGCATCTCTGTTATTACTGCAAACAGGAGAGTATTCAAAAACATTTTTTGCATAACTTTTTGGGCTAACATCAAATTTCTTCATCAAATCTATCTCTTCAAAATTTGGATGGCGTAGCGATGTATATTCTCCATGTGGATCTATTATTAAGATTGCATTCTCCCTTTTTATAAATCCCTCTACAATTACTCCCATTGTATAGCTTTTTCCACTTCCGCTTTTTGCAAGTATGCATAAATGCTTTTGAATGAGTATTTCTGGAGATAGAAAAATTTTAATATTCATATCTTTAAGAAGACCTATATATATTCCCTCATCTCCTAACCCAATTATCTTCTTTATCGTTTCTTCATCCGCTCTATAAACTTTTTCACCAACGCTAAAAGGTGTTCTTACCATATATCTTTCTTCAGTTGAGCCAATTATGTTTGCTTTTGCAAAAGTTCCATCGCTTCTATTAAAAATTTCCCATACTTGAGATAAAATTTTCTTTTCATGAAAGACGCATACATAATCGAGCTTCTTTATTTCTTTACTTGCCTTAAATGTAAAATAAGAAGTAGTTCCCTCTACTATTTCACCAATTTCCTCCATTATCCTATATACCTCAAATCTTCTCTTTCACTCTTCTCCTTTTCAATCATCGATCTTTCAATGCTTTTTATTTTCTCAGTAATTCTTCTCAGCTCCTCTGCTTTTTTATCCAAACTTGAAAGACTAATTTTTAACCCGAGAATTTTTGAAAGCACACTCGCAACTTCTCTTGCTGAATTTGGATCAACAATATATCCAGATGTTTCTCCCATAAGGCACGCCCCCCGCATCCCGCGCATTTTTCCCAGGCCCAAGAGCAAGCCAGAGGCGCCCACTATGCCCCCGCCCTCATCTTCCTTGAATACAATCCCGTGTTTCTTAAGTTCTTCGACAATTTCAATGTCTGTTGCTGCACCTGTAACTCTTGGATGTTCTACTTCTACGCCAAGTCCATATCCTCCAAGGGTAAAAATCATTTTCACTCCAAAATTTTCTGCAATGTCGAGTATTTTTTCTGCAAGCAAATATTGTCCGTGAGGTGAAAGAGCCTGATAATCGCCTGTAAGGAGAATTAAATCTTTCTCTCCTTTATAGTAAAAAAATTCATTTTTTACCATTCTTACCACACCATTTGAGCCAATTATAACTTGAGGTGGAAAATCTGTAGAATATAGTTCCGCAAATTTCTTTGCTTTCATCTCCTCTATTAAATGCTCAACCGCCAGTTTTCCAACATTTCCTATTCCTGGCAATCCTTCAATTAGTATCGGATCCTTTAGCTGGGGTTTTTCCAAATATATTATTTTTATTTCTTCAAATTTTTTTGCCATATTTTTTCCTCCTTTAACATCCTCCTATATTTTCCATATTTATCTTGAGGGGAGAAACGGGGAGGTTCCTTTCTTTGAGTTTCTGAATTGCAAACAGTACAATATTTTTTTAGGGTATATCTTCTGCATTTCTTACAATATTTCATTTCATTTCCCTTATGAATTTTCCATCCCCTTTATGCTTCTTTATATATTCAATTGCTTTATTTACATTTTCTTTTAATTTCTTCTCCGCTATCTTGTAATCAGGCGCAGTTACTTCAATTCTATATAGCGGGGCGGATATATACTTTACTCTAATTTTCAATTCATTCTCCTCCTCTATCTTTTCAAGAGCCTTTATTATATGATTTATTCCATCGCTAAGAGGGCATGTTAATTCAACATATCCGCTTATCTCCACAAAAGGAACTACTATATTTTGCTTTGCAACCTCTATAAATGCATCAACCCACCCCGCATCGAATTCTTTCCTGAATTTTTTCTCATTTTTAACCGCTTCTTCAAATGCTCTATACAAATTATTATATTTTTTTATCAATTCCTCCTCTACTTCGTTATAAAATTCATCAAAATTCTTGCCTATTTTATTTGCAACTATTTCAAGCAATTTTTTTGCTTTTTGCTCATTTTTCCACTTCTCTATTTTTTCCCTTTTCTGATGCTCTGTAACTCTTTTCAATGATAAATCAACATATCCCTTTGATGGATCTACATTCATTACCTTACAAACTATCCTTTGCCCTTCTCTCACATACTCTCTTATATTTTTAACCCATCCAGAAGCCACTTCTTTTATATGTAAAAATCCTTTCTTATCTGGATATTCTTCAAGCTTAACAAAAGCCCCAAATCCCTTTGCCTGTGTTACAGTACATATAACTAAATCACCCTTCTCAGGCAGATCTTTTGGCATATTTTAACTCCGATAATATTTCACCTTTTATTTTAGCCTTTCCACCTGTTGGATTAGCTAATATGCTCCCACAAACCTGGCACTGCACAGTTATGCTTGCTCTGCTGAATACTATCTGCACATTTCCACAATCCTTACATTTAACTTTATAAAAGCTGGACGGCATATTCACCTCTTTATTTCAAATTTTTTAGCCCTTATTCCTTCTTTTTGATGAGCCTTTCCACATTCCTTGCATCTGTAGCGAAGATGGACTCTCTTTGTTGGCTTTTCTCTTCCCTCTGGCTTTGGTCTGGGATAGCCCCTATAACCAGCAGTGACACGCCTAAATCTTCTCTGTCCCCACTTAAGCTCGGATGCTTTCTTTTTCTTAACCCTCTCTATCGCATGCTCTGTATGATGCTTGCAATAGGGGCAGTATGTTTTTATTATTGCAGGTCTTATCATGATGGTGTAATTAAGAAATAATATATAAATTATATTGATTTCTTTCTTATCTCTTCAAGAATTTCCATTGCCCTATCCATTCTTATTTTTCCCTCATCAACCATCCTCTTTGCTACAATATCTATTTCCTCTCCTTTTGCTCCCGCCATTATTGCTATGTTTTGAGCATGCAATTTCATATGTCCCGCCTGTATTCCTTTTGTTGCAAGAGCATATATTGCTGCAAAATTTTGAGCAAGTCCGACAGATGCCATTATTTCCGCAAGCTCCTTTGCTGTTTTTACCCCCATTATTTTAAGACATATCTTTGCCATCGGATGAACTTTTGTTGCTCCTCCAACTATCCCAACTGCAAGGGGCAACTTTATTTTTCCATATAAATCTCCATCCTCATTTTTACTCCAGGTTGTGAGTGGCTTGTATCCATGCATGCTTGCATATGCATGAGCTCCCGCCTCTATCGCCCGCCAGTCGTTGCTGGTTGCTATTGCCACCGCATCTATTCCATTCATTATTCCTTTATTGTGTGTTGCAGCTCTGAAAGGATCAAGGCATGCAAACTCATAAGCTTTCAAAACCCCATCAATTGCATCTCCTATTTCCTCTTTCTTGTAAATCACTTCCGCTTCCGCCATCCTGTAAATTGCAAGATTTGATATTATCCTGAGCAATGCTTTCCCGCCTGTTATTTTCTCTATTAATGGAGCGGTCGCCTCCGCCATTGTATTTACCGCATTTGCACCCATTGCATCCCTAACATCAACGAGCAGATGAACAACAAGCATATCATTGCTTAGCCATCTTACTTCAACATCTTTTGCCCCTCCTCCAAATTCAACCAGCACCTTATCCTGAGCATTTGCAAGCTCCAAAATTTCATCCTTCCTTTCAATTATTTTTTGCTCCGCATCACTGCAAGGATTTAAAATCTGTATCTGCCCTATCATTATTGGCTCGCTTGCCCTCGCTTTGAAGCCCTCAGGGCGCGCCATCCTCGCCGCATTTGAAGCAGCAGCCACAACAGAAGTTTCTTCAATTGCCATCGGAATAAGTACTTCTTTACCATTTATAATGAAATTTGTTGCAATTCCTAAAGGTAGTTGCATGCATCCAACAACATTTTCAATCATTCTATTTGCTATATCTTTTGGAAGAGCATTGAAAGAAATCAGCTTTTGAGCTTCTTCCTCGCTTAGCTCAGCAAACTCCTTCAAAAATTTAATTCTTTCTTCTAGATTCATTTTATAAAACCCAGGTATGCGAGATGATTTCATGAGAAACAATTTTATTTTAGTATAAATAATTAACCAATTTCTAGTCCTTCATTTTTTTTATTTTTTAAATTTTCTTATGGATCTGCCCATAGCATTCCATTAGTTATATCATAATCTATCAAGGCATTATAGAAAAGATACTTTATGGAACATGTTTTCTAGCAGGTGCATATTCTCCAAATTTACGTTTGACCGCAGAGAAAGTGCTCTCAGCATACCATCTCTTCCTAGTTTACGGAAATCACATGCATACTTTTTGTTTTTTATTTTTAAATGTAGCACATGCATTTCTTCTGATTTTTATTCCTGCCATACAACGCTTTCAAGTTTTTGAAAATTATGAACTTTCCATTTATGTCGCATCTACTCACCTCTTCTTTTTCCTCTTATTGGGTTAAGGTGTTTCTTATTTGGAGTTTGCTTCAAATCGTAGAATAGTCTAGCACCTAAACTCACTAACTTAGATACCACTTAAAAATCCTTTCAGACCCTGTAATCTACTTTTTCTTTTCATATTTCCATCCCAAAAGTAAATAGGTTTAGGCTATTTTAATATTTATGCAAAAAAGCACAAAATGAAACAATTTTAAACCGACAATTTTATATCTTCCTTCTCTTTTTCCAAATATGGCAAAGAAAAGCAGAAGCGGATTTCAGTCCGCTGCGGGTTTAGTAAGATATTTTGAAGAAGAAAAGACAGGTTTAAAAATTGATCCAAGAGTAATAGTTATTGTCTCAATTCTCACAGTAGTAGTTGTCAGTTTATTTAAAATCTTTTTCCCTCTCTAAATGTATGTTATAATTCTCGGCCCCGCAGGCGCAGGCAAAACAACAATGGCAAGAGCTCTCTCTGAATACGGGTTTTTGATAAATCTGGACCCAGCAACGCCTTGCGAAGCAAATGTTGATATAAGGAAATGGGTAAAAGCGGAGGAAATTCAAAAAAATTATTCTCTTGGAATAAATGGGGCTCTTCTAAAAAGTATGGAAATTATAAGCAATATGGATGAATGGATAGTTAAGGATAAAGATAAGATCAAGATTGTCGATACTCCTGGGCAACTTGATATTTTTTTACATCATGATTATGGAATAAAAATTGTTAAAAAATTAGCTGAAAATGACATTGTTTCTTCTGTTTTTGTTATAGATGCAAATGAAATTCTCTCAGTTGAGAATTATCTTGCGATGCTTGCTCTGAATGCAATTGTAAATTTGCGTCTCTCAATTCCATCTATAAGTGTTATAAATAAAATAGATATGGTTGATGTAAATCAGATAAAAAAATTTTTTGATAAAAAATATTTGGATAATGAAATCAAGAGAGGAGATGCTATTGTTTCCCTTGCTTCTGGTTTAATTGATTATATTGAATATACAAGCATTTATTCTCGTCCAGTCCTTGCTTCTGCAAAAAATGGCGAAGGGATTGAAGAGCTATATGATTTGATTCATGAAATTCATTGCTCATGCGGTGAGCTATAATTTTATGATTGAACCATACATTTTATAAATAAAAAAACATTTCTTTTGCTATGAGAAAGACGCAAATATTTGTTGTATTAATTCTGCTGGCTTCTTTATTCAGCCTGCCAGGAAAAGCATATACTAGCGAAGGGGAGTTTGGAGGAGTAGCAAAGGCGGATGATGGAAATATAATTGTGGTTGGGTACGTGCTTGAAAGCAGTAAATATGTGATGACTGTTGAAAAATATGATGCTAAAACAGGCTCCTTAATCTGGAACAAGAAATTTAGCAGATATTCTCAGAACATTGGAAAGGCGGTTGTAGTTGACGCAAATGGAAACATTTATGCGGGCGGGGTCAGCGGAAGCGAGTTTGCGGGAATTGAGATTCCATCAACTGACTATTTAATAGTTAAATATGATAAGAACGGGAGAGAAATATGGAATAAAACATATGATAATGGATTTGCGGACTTTTTAATGGATATGGCAATAGATGAGGATAATAATGTTTATGCAACTGGAATGACTCTTTATTTTGATATTGGAAACAAAAATCTATCTAATATAGATTTCTGGACAATAAAAATTGGTGAAGATGGAAAAATAATTAAGCAGGATAAGTTTGATGAAAAAATAGATGCGGGCTTTGGTATAGATGTGAGAGGAAATAAAGTTATTGTTACTGGAACTGTACAAAAAGAAGAGGAGCAGAGCAAATATTGCACACTTATTTATAATAAGGATTTATTTTTGATTTCAACAATATATTATGAAACAGGAATATGCTCTGCATCAGATGTAGCAATTTTTAGTGATGGAAGCTTTGCGGTTACAGGTAGCAAAGACGATGATATATTAACGGTCATCTATGATAGCAACGGAAATAAAAAGAAAGAATTTGTTGAAGGAGGAAGTAAAAAAGATGATGCATTGGCTATTTCGTCTGATGGAATCAATTTTGTTATAGGTGGCTTAACAACAGAGAATGTTAAGAAGAGATGGTATATTGCAAAATATAATCAAACTTCAAGATTATGGGTTAATGGAACTGATGTTGAAGGAGAAGTGAAAAGAGTTTTGATGGATGCCAGCGGTATATATGCAGTTGGCTATAAAAAAATTCAGGAAGGAGTAGAAATTCCATGCATAAGAAAATACTCATCAGATGGAGCTTTTTTATGGGAAGGAAAAGCAACTCAGCCCCAGAGGCCATTGAGCGCTGATTTCAGATGGCTTCCTTCTAATCCAACAAGAGCGGATGTAGTGAATTTTTATGATTCATCAACTGGAGAAATAAATTCATGGCATTGGGATTTTGGAGATGGTTCAACAAGCAATGAGAAAAATCCAAAGCATCAATATTCTGCAATTGGAAAATTTAATGTAACTTTAACTGTAAGAGGGGCTAGCGGTGAGGACACCATAACAAAAGAAATTTATATATCAAATTCTCTGCCATTTGCGGATTTTGACTGGAATCCAAAAAATCCTGTAGAAAAGGAAAATATAACCTTTGATGCGAGCAAGAGCTATGATTTAGATGGATATATAGTAAATTATACATGGCAATTTGGAGATGGAAGTGTTGGTTATGGAAAAGAAGTTATTCATGCTTATAATAGCAAAGGAAATTATACGGTAAATTTAACTGTATTGGACAATGATGGGGGAGAAAAGAAAATAACTAAACCAATTATTGTGAGCGAGGTAGGAGCAAATCCGCCTTCCGCGTCTTTCACAATTAAGGAAAGGGCGGGTAAGGGAGAAGTTGTTATAATTGATGCAAGTGATAGCTATGATATAGATGGCTACATAGTTAATTATACATGGTATTTTGGAGACGGAACAAATGCAACAACAACTCAGCCAATAATTTCTCATACCTGGTATAAAGATGGAGAATATAATGTTACACTTATAGTAGAGGATGATGAAGGATATAAATCTTCTTATTCAAGAGTAATAATAATAGGTGGTCCTCCGGATCTAAGGATTTATGCACCAAATGAAATTAAATGCGAGAAGAACAAAGAAAAATCCTTCAAAATTAATATTTCCTGTGCTTACCAACCTCTATACTATTTGAATTTTTCCTTTGATATTGAAGGAGATATTGAAGTAATCCCAAAAATAGAAAACTTCAATATTTCTGCTGGTAGCTCATTGGAAATTGAAATAAAAGTTATTGCAAAAGAAAAAGGAGAAATAAAAATAAAATCGATTGGAAAATATATAGATATAGAAAATAATATAGAAAATGAGATCGAAAGTAATGAAGCCATAGTAGCAATTAATTTATCAGAAAAGACACCATCCTTCGAGCTGATTGCATTTATATTTGCAATAATTGCTATTTTGATAATAAGAAGAAGGAAATGAGCTACATAGAAATAGCGAGACTAGTTATAGGGGCTATAATCCTTGCATATGCTTCATATACAGATATAAAAACAAGGGAAGCAAGCAACTTATTATGGATTTCCATGGCTGTTATCGGATTTATATTCCTTTTTTCTTACAAATCATATGATTTTTTCAAAATTATTTTCTCAATTCTTATATCTTTTTTAGTTGGTATATTGCTCTATTTCTCTGGCATGGGCGGAGCGGATGTAAAAGCCATTTGGGCGATATCGCTTCTCCGCCCAGTTTCAGATGAAATTTTTTTTATTTTTCCTATTAGTGTTCTTATAAATTCTCTTTTCCTTGTTTTGCCTCTTCCATTGATTTTTTTTGTGTATAACATTTTGAATAAAAATTTTGAATTCCCATATTGCCTATTTGGATATAAAATGAGAGCAAATGTTGCAAAAAATAGTTTTGTGTGGGCAATGGAAAAAAATGGAAAAAAGAGCATAAACCCCCAAAAAGATGTTGATCTATCTTTACTCGGGGAAAAAGAAATATGGGTTACTCCCCAGCTACCATTTCTTCTATTTATATTTTTTGGTTACATAACCTCTTTTATATTTGGAAATTTCCTATTCCTTATCTTTTCTTTCTTTAAGTAATCTCTCTATTTCCTTCGCCCTTTTTTTCATTGCATTAATAAATCTTTTCTGGCTTGCAACAACATTTTTTAATGAGTGTTTAAATTCTTCAGTCGCACAATCTATAATAACTTCAATTAATCTTGTATGCCTGTTTATTGATTTAACAATTTTTAAATATTCTTCCGCAATATCTTCCCCGAGCTTTGTTTTCAATTCTTTATAAATTTCCTCCGCCTCTTTTTCCTTTTCAAAAATCTCCTCTATTTTCTTCTGTAAAGTTTTTTTCGTAAATGGTTTAACTATGTAATTTTCTATCTTATCTAATGGCTTATCTTTCGCATCTAAGGGAGTTAGCGGAAGAGCGGTGAGCATCGAAACTGGTATATTTTTCAATTTTTCATCTTCTTTCAGCTTTTTTAATGTCTCCCATCCATCCATTTCAGGCATCATTATATCAAGAAGAATTAAGTTAGGCATCTCTTTCCTCGCTTTTTTAATACATTCCTCCCCATTATATGCCTTTATTACAATGTATTTATCTTTTAACATGTTTTCAACAAGCTCAACAATTTCTTTTTCATCATCAACAACAAGTATTTTCTTCATTTGAGAGCCTCCTCCAGTTTAACAAGAACTTCTCTTATAGTGGAGGAAGATTCTACAATATCTTTAACAAGCTGCTTCCCAAAGGGCTGGAAGTCCTCGCCCCCGCCTGCCTCTATCCTCTTTCTTATCATTTCCATTAGCTCATCCAGGGGCGGCATCTCGAGATAAACTTTTTCTATATCCCTTTCCTTAAAATATTCTTTAATTTCGTTTATTAATTCTACAGAGGAAAATATTATTGATATATTTATTCCCTCATCTAACTTGCTCAGCAAATATTTGAAAATATTTTCATCTTTGACATGCTCCACTTCATCTATCATTATTATTAATGGCCTTTCAGAATATTTCTTTTTGGAAAACAATCTGGAAAAAAATGATGCCTTTAATTCTTTCTCTATTTTGCCCTTAAAATCCTCAAAATTTATCTCTCCTCCATGAAAATATATTGCTTTAACCTTGTATAGAGGAGCAAATTGATTTATCCATAGTAAAAAGGTTGTTTTTCCAATTCCAGTTTTTCCAAGAAGCCAGAAAAAATTGCCTTTACCCCCCAACGCTTTCAATATAATTTTTCTTGCTTCATCTTTATAAACCATAAAATTCGGATTCGGCTCATTTGGATTCAAAAATAATTCTTCTGGCATCCCAAATAAATATTTTTAAAATATATATTTCTTCTGCTTTTCTCAAATCCCAAAGATTATAAAATTCATAAATATAATTTTTCATGGATTTGCTCGATGAATTAAGGAAAGCAAGAGAAAAAGATTCAAAATTTAAAAATATAATTGGCTCAATGTGCACAGCTCCTCATCCAATTGCAAAGAAGGCATTCAAAATGTTTATAGAAACAAATCTTGGTGATTATGAACTTTTTTCTGGCACTAAAGAAATTGAAGAAAAAGCGGTAAAATGGGTTGCAAATTTGATGCATGCTCCTCATTCCTATGGAGGAATCTCCACTTCAGGCGGAACTGAAAGCAATATAACATCTTTATGGATATTTAAAAAATTGGGTAAGGGAAATGAAGTAATTCTGCCAAAACAAGCCCATTTCTCTTTTTTAAAAGCTGCTAGTTTGCTTGATTTGAAGCTTAAATTTATTGATTGCAAATTTTTTATGAGAGCTAAAGATTTGAATAAAAAGATATCTAAAAAAACTCTATGTGTTGTAGCAATAGCGGGCAATACAAATTTTGGATATATTGATGAAATAGAGGAGATAGCGGAAATATGCAATAATGAGAACATATTTATGCATGTAGATGCAGCATTTGGGGGATTTACTGCACCATTCGTAAGTAATAAAAAAATTGATTTCAGAAGCAAGATAAGTAGCATTTGCCTAGATGCCCACAAAATGGGAATGTCTTGCATTCCATGCGGTTTTTTAATTTTTAAGGAAAGAATATGGCTCGAAGAGATAAAAATAAGAAGCAAATGCACCCACACAAGATTTCAAGTGAGTTTGCTTGGCACGCGCCCTGGGGCAAGCGTTGCATCCGCTTATGCGGTAATGCGATATATGGGGAGAGAAGGCTATAGGAAGGTGGCAAAGGATTGTATGGAAAAAACTTTTTATTTAGCGGATTTGCTTTGTGAGGCGAATCTGGAATATTTTGAGCCCGAATTGAATATAGTTGCGATAAAGGTTAGGGAGCCATTTAAAGTTGCAAAGGAACTTGCTGAAATAGGGTGGTATGTTGGAATAGATGAGGAAAATGGGACAATAAGATGTGTTATTATGCCACATGTAAGCAAGAGAATGATTAATAAATTTGTTGATGATTTAGAAAAGGTGGTAAAATGAATTTGTTGGAAAAATCATTAAAGGAAGCACCGATTATCAAGAAAGGAGAATACAATTATATTATCCATCCGATAACTGATGGAATACCTTTTGTTGAACCAAAAATTATCGAAGAAATTGTAGATGAAATAATAAAGGAAATGCCTTCTTGTAATAGAATTTTAACCATTGAAGCGATGGGCATACCAATAGCAACCGTATTGTCATTGAAAACAGGGTTACCTTTTACAATTGTTAGAAAAAGGAAATATTCTTTGCCGGGAGAGAAAGAAGTTATACAGAAAACAGGCTATTCAGAAACGAGGTTATATATAAATGGAATAAAAAAAGGAGATGAAGTTTTAATTGTTGATGATGTGATAAGCACTGGAGGCACGCTTATTGCAATTGTTGAATCATTGAAAGAAATTGGAGCAAAAATAAAGGGAATATTCGTTGCAATAAATAAAGGAAATAAGGAGGAGATTGAGAAAAAAATAGGAATGAGAATAAGAACACTTGTGAATATAGAAGTGAATCATGAAGTTAGGATATTATAGAATCGATGAAAAGAAATTGGTTGAAGAAGCAAAAGATGGAAAAACAGGAAAAATAGGAATTAAATTGCCTGAAGGGCTGTCTAAATATGCAAGTGATATAATTGATTTTTTAAAAAAGCATGGAATAGAAACAAT
Organism: Thermoplasmatales archaeon; assembly: GCA_014361195.1. Taxonomy (NCBI): domain Archaea; kingdom Methanobacteriati; phylum Thermoplasmatota; class Thermoplasmata; order Thermoplasmatales; species Thermoplasmatales archaeon. The sequence continues at coordinate 64,806 of JACIWA010000007.1, forward strand.
TTTTATCTCTGACTCATGCTATGGGGCATGCGATTTTTTTGAATATGAAGGAATAGACAAAATAATATTTGTTGGGGAGGTAGAGATGCCGTATTTGAAGAAAAGATATAGAATCGGAGCAATTGAAGCAATTTTTGATTTTGACGAAAATTTTCTTGAAATGGCAATGCCTTTTATAAAAGAAAAAAAAATCGGGCTGGTGAGTATAACCCCCTTCATACATAAAATAGAAGATTGCGGGAAATTTTTTGAAAAAAAAGGATATGAAGTTTTTGTTGGAAAAAAAAGCAGGAGAACAAAGTATGATGGGCAAATACTTGGATGTGATTTTTCATCCGCTAAAATTGTTGCTGGAAATGTAGATTGTTTTGTTTTTATCGGAGATGGTTTCTTTCATCCAGTTGGATTATATATAGCAACAAAAAAAGATGTTATTTGTGCAAATCCCTTAGAAATGAGAGTTTATAAAGATGAAATAAAAGAGATGGCTGAAAAGATAATTAAGAAAAGGCATTCTGTTATTTATAAAGCGATGGATTCAAAAAATTTTGGAATAATTGTTGGGAGGAAAATCGGGCAGAAAAGGTTAGAGTTAGCAAAAAGATTGAAAAGAAAAATAGAAGAAAAGGGAAAGAAAGCATATTTAATATGCATGGATGAGATTGATGAAAGAATAAATTATTTAGATTTTGATTGCTATGTTTCTACCGCTTGCCCTAGAGTTGCTATTGATGATGCGGAAAAATTTAAAAAACCATTACTCACCCCTTTTGAATTAGAAATTTTATTTGGGGAAAGAGAAAGCTACCTGATGGATGAAATATATTAGTTAAGAGTCATTTCTTGCTTATATGTGGATTATGCAGACTGTTTTTTCTGCTGAGGCTGTGTTTCCATCAAAATCGCTTGCAATAACCTTTATTGAATGCAAACCAAAAACTTTTTCATCCCATATCCATTCATATGGATAAGAATATTTTGTCTCTCTAAATTCATTGTCTATATAGAATGATACCCTTGATATACCTACATTATCGCTTGCATCAGCCTCTATTGTTATATCGGTTCGATTAACTTAATTGTTGGAGGAACTGCATCTGGCAGAATTCTAAATGGTGCATCGGATATATCCTGTGCAGTGTTTACAGCATCGCATATTGCATGTATAGGCATTTTCTTTTATGTCCATTCCTATTGGTATCCAATTTTCACCATTATCTGCTGAGAGCATAACATCAAAAGTCAGTTTATCTCCATCTATATCATATGCATTCCATCTTATTGTGCAATTTCCTGGATAAATTTCTTCACCACCATTTGGGTATACTACAGTTACAACGGGTGAATTTTCGCTAACTATTTTTTCCGCTAGAACATTTCCTTTTGCATTTCTTATCTGGATTATCTTTGTTCCATATACCCAAGGTATTCTAAATGCAAATGGATTAAAATCAACAATCTCTTCAGAACCTTCTGGTCCAATAAATGAAATACTGAAGTTTATTACAGAGAGAATACTTTCCACTTTTTGAAAGTAAAACGATGCAATAGTTGCCATCTTCTTCCCCTGGCATGAGATCAATCCATCCTTCCGGCATGTAGAATATACTGCTTAATATTACTGTATCATTCTTATATATTTTTCCACTGATAAAAAGTATTTCTGGATCAGCACCTTGTAATCTTGCAATTAAATTTTCGTAGCACTCTATACACACCCCTCTCTGGCATACATTATTTAGTCCCCGAGGCGCTGTTCCCATAAAGCAAATTGTATTATCTTTAGCCTCTTTTTCATTAACCCAGAAACCGTAAGCGAGGTTTCCATTTGAAGTATTGCTGTATTCTTCTCTACCTAATCTTAGTCCAAAAGTATGACCAATTTCATGGGTTACCGCTGTAGGGAATGGATATAATAGATGTAATGAAACGATGTATTAAATTACTTCTCGGCCAACAGATACCAGCAGTATTTCTATAAGTGGGGTTAGTATAATTGGCCATATGGTCACGGAACCAATTATCTGGGAAAAATGCAACAGCTCGTTTATATCCATTTTTAGTAGCTATCTCACCTATTTTGTTTATTGTATCCGCTAACTTATTAAGGAATTGACCTTCATTTCTCGGGCGGTCGCTAAAATCTAAAATATTAAAATTTTTTATAAAGTACCAGGGATCCCAGGGAAATGCTACTCTTCTCGGATAACACAATATACCTCCTTCTCTTACTGGGTAACATCCTTCCATGAATTCATCAGATATCTCTACCATATCTCCGATTTCTTCTGCCCCTAAATAATCATGTGTGTTTAACCTTATAGGAACAAACAGTACATTAAAATCATTTGTTTTATTTAATGTAACATTTACTGTTACCTTATTGCTATTAAGTGGTAAAGTTGAAATAGCTTCTAAGTCAATGCTTCCATTTCCCTCATTCCTCCATTTAAAGGGTATATCTGGAATTCCTCTTGATGTGTTTATTGTAATATTTATGGTTTGTCTTCCTGATATTGTTATTTCCGGATGAGTATATACTACTTCATCTCCTGGTTGCTTTTTAAACTGATCATTCGAATTGTTGCCTCGTATAATTTCCCCGGAATTATTTCTCTGAGATGCCTGCTATTATTTGCGGGTGGAGCGTCTTGCCATACAACTTGCACTGGTTGGAAAACCGCGGATATATTTAGATTTCCAGATGTATCGGTTGCCTCTACCTTTATTTTATTTGCTCCTTCTCTTAATGTAATATTTATTTCAAATGGATAATATGTGGGCGGGTCTTCTAGCGGCATAGCTTCCTGTTGCTCCTCCTTTCCATTCGTGGGTGTACCCAAACCCAGCTATTCCTATATTATCAGTTATATATCCCTTAACTGTTATATTTGGTTCTGTAAAAGTTGAACCATTTCGAGGGCTTGTTATGGTTATTGTTGGTGGTTGATTATCTGGGGGAACATATGTTACATTTACTGAATCCGAACCACATCCTCCATAAGTGCTACAGAAAGTAACAGTTATTTTATTCCATCCTGGATGCAATCCCCATATTTCTATTTTAAATTCTACATATGGTGTTGTTGGAAAATAAGAAGAATTGCTTTTATAACCTCCTCCCAATAATTCAATCCAAATTCATAGGATGCATATCCAACAACAATTAAATGAGAATCATTTAATATTGCTCCATCTTGTGGTTGAGTTATTACAACAACCGGCTGAAGACAGGATGAATAATTGTTCTTATAGGTAATGACTGCAACCATTTTTTCTTCATTTCAACCTCTCTTTTGCCCTCTTAGCAGGTAGAGGGACTTCTTTATCATCTCCGCCGCCTGCTCTGCTTTAAAAAATTCTACTAATATTAATTCTTTAATAATTTATAGATTTTTCTGAGCAATTTTTGAAAAAGATAATATTTTTTACATACAAAATCGGTTTTTATTATTTTTAATTGGAGCAAATTCTTCATTAAATTCAATACCGTTTTTTCACAATAAAAAACATTTTTATATATAAAATATATTTCTTGCAAGGTGGTTAATTGGGAAACATAAAGCCTTCATTCATAAAAAATATAGCAATAGAGCTGGTAGACAAATTTCCAGATGTATTTAGCGATGATTTTGAAAAAAATAAGTTGATGGTAGAAAAATTCACTACAATAAAATCAAAAAATACTAGGAATAGGGTAGCGGGTTATATTGCAAGGATGATGGAGGATAGAAAGAAGAAAAATGAAGAAGGAAGTTGAAAAAGCGATAGATGAGCTGAGAAAAGGAAATTTTATTCTTGTATATGATGCGGATGGTAGGGAGGAAGAAACAGATTTTTTTATTCCCGCAGAATTTGTAAAAGCAGAGTCAATATATAGAATGAGGAAAGATGGAGGAGGACTCATATTTATAATGCTGGAATATAATATTGCAAAAAAGCTTGGTCTGCCATATCTTTCAGAGATTATTTATAATTGCTCAGATAATTGGCCCCTTTTCAGGGAAATTATTCCAAATGACATACCATATGATACAAAATCATCATTCTCCCTTACAATAAATCATAGAAAAACTTTTACTGGAATAAGGGATATAGATAGAGCAATGACTATATCAAAATTTGCTGAAATTGTTAAAGAAGCGGAGAAGCTTGAGAGCAAAGAAGCAATGAATATTTTTGGAAAAAATTTCAGAAGCCCAGGGCATGTTCCAATTTGCATTTCCGCAAAAAACCTCCTTAAGGAGAGGAATGGGCACACTGAGCTTGGCATAGCGCTGGCGGAGATGGCTGGCTTAACCCCTGTGATGGCGGGATGTGAGATGCTTGATTTCGGGGAGAGCCTGAGCAAGAAGAAGGCGAGGGAATATGCTTTGATGAATGGGCTTGTTTTTGTTGAAGGGTATGAAATTGTGGAGGCCTGGGAGGAATGGCAAGGGTAATGGCAAGTGGTGTTTTTGATTTGCTTCATATAGGCCATTTGTATTATCTGGAAGAGGCGAAAAAATATGGAGACGAGCTTATTGTTGTTGTTGCATGCGATGCTACTGTAAGGAAGAAAAAATATGAGCCAATAATGCCAGCTGAGGAAAGGAGGAAGCTTGTTGAGGCGTTGAAGCCAGTTGATAAGGCAATTGTTGGTTATGAAGATGATTTTCTGCGAATAGTTGAGGAAATAAAGCCTGATGTAATAGCTCTGGGATATGACCAGCATTTTGAAGGGCTTGAAGAAAAATTAAAGGAAAGGGGAATAAATGCAAAAATTGTGAGATGCGGGAAATATGATGGTGACTTGAATAAAACAAGGAAGATTGTTGAAAAAATAAGGAAAATGGGGGCGATTTATAGATGAAAATAATAGGAATAGCGGACACAACTTTTGCAAGATATGATATGGCAAAGGATGCAATAGATGAAATAAAGAAAAATGCAACAAATGTGAGAATTGAAAGATATACTGTTCCAGGAATAAAGGATTTGCCGGTCGCAGCAAAAAAACTAATTGAGGAGAAGAACTGTGACATAGTTATGGCATTAGGAATGCCAGGGCGAATGCCTATTGATAAGCAGTGTGCCCATGAAGCATCTCTTGCATTGCTAGCGGTGCAAATACTGACTAATAAGCATATCATTGAAGTTTTTGTCCATGAAGATGAAGCAAAAGATGAGAAAGAACTCAAATGGCTCGCGGAAAGGAGGACAAGAGAACATGCTTTAAATGTAATAAATCTCCTTTTCCATCCAGAAAGATTGCAGAGGCAGGCGGGCACAGGCCAGAGGCAGGGCTTTGAAGATGCTGGTCCAATTTAAGAGGAAAACAGGTTTAGAAAACTATTTTTTTCCAATTTTAACCTTAAGTTATATTAAACAACAAAATTTAATAATTTAAAGCACATATATAAAAATGAAAAATAGCGAGAAAAGAAATCTTTTGCTTTTCTTTTTGGTTGCCTTCGCCTGGTCGTGGTTGCTGTGGCTCCCTGAAGTTTTATTTGGCTTTCGACTTTATCTTGCTCCATTTGGCCCAACCGTATCCGCTTTTATCCTTACATATATAAATGAGGGTTTGGAAGGGATAAAAAAATTATTTAAGAGAGGGATTGATTTCAGATTTAAAAGAATATGGTGGATTCCTATATTTTTGCTAATGCCATTGATAGTTGGTTTATCTCTTCTTTTTGCTGTTCTTGGTGGTGAAAATGCTGGGATACAGGTTTTATCTCAACCATGGATTATAATACCCGCATTTTTCTACATTTTATTTCTAGGTGGCCCTGTTGCGGAGGAATTTGGTTGGAGAGGATATGCTCTCGACAGATTGCAAGCTCGTTATAGCGCTTTTCTTTCCAGTTTTTTCCTTGGAATTATCTGGGGAATATGGCATCTTCCGCTATTTTTCATGAAAGGGCAGGATATATATCATAATGTTCCGATTCTTGGCTTTATTTCTGGCACAGTTCTTCTTTCTATCCTCTTTACATGGATATATAATAATACAGGAGGAAGCATTCTTGCGGTTCTAATTTTCCATACAATGGGCAATCTATCCCATTTTATTTTTCCAGCGATGGCAACTTCTTTGGGCGGGCTATATTCTGTTATACTGAATTTAATTGCTGTAATAACCATCTTAGTTATATTTGGTCCAAAAAGAATGGTTCTAAATTCTAAACAATAAATTTTAAAAACAAAAGCAGATATATTGTTGATAAAAATGAATATGAAAAAATTTGTTGTTATTGCAATTGTGTGCTTTTTGATTTTCCCAATAATTGAGGGAAAAAAAGAAAAAATTGAGGAAAGAGAAGATAAGATAACTTTTTCTGAAGTTAAAACTCACCTTGAAAATATTCCTGGAGGAAAAATAATTATAGAAAAATTGCGAGAATACGGGCTTAATGAAAATAGCACTGGTGTGCTGAAGCTTTTCTGCTTGATGATAACAAAAGGGAATGGATATGCATTCCCGCCAGGATACCAGTTTGCAATTTTTTCATCAATAATCAGCATATGGTATTATACAGATGGTTATACCCAGCTCTATACTTTTTCTGGAGAAGAAATTTATAATTTCAGCCAGATAGGCATATCTTTGATTTGGCCAATTGGCTTCTTTGTCTCGCCGAGCATCACAAAACAACCGGGCAATATAATTGGAGCGGGCTCTGCAATAGTAGTTATTATATTCCAGGTTTAAAAGCCGAGCTTAAAACCAAAGCCCTTTACAGTTGGCAATCCCTGATTTTTCCATTCAACAATTCCTCCCATCATGTTATATATTTTTCCTTCAAATCCCGCTTCTTCGAGCATTTTTCCCGCTATGTAGCTTCTATTTCCTGTTCTACAGTACAAAATTATTTCTTTTCCCTTAAACAATGTTTTGAAAAGATTTAATAAGTAAGGGCTTTCCATCCATTGCAATGTGAAAAGTATTGGCTTATCATAGATATGAGGGGTTGCTATCCTCTCATTAAAATATTCATTGAAATACCTTACATCTACTGGATGCTGAATTCCATCTTCATCACTATTGAGCATATTCCACGCATCATTAACTGTAATATTTATTACTCCCCTGATTTTGCTATTCTTTACTTCTTCGCCTTTTGTCAAATTTATTTGAAAGTTTGCAATTAAAAGAAAAGCAAGCAAGATAGCCAATTTCTTCATAATGCTAATATAAAAAGAGTATAAAATTTTTCTGGAAATAAAAAGAATTTGCAATAGTTTTTGTCATTTTTATTCATGAGTTACCTGATTCATTTAATATGCATCAAAATCTTTTTTCTTATTTCTTCAATTGCATTAACTATTTGGTATGTCACTTTTTCATTTATTAATTTTACAAAATTCCATCCACTTGCTGCTAGCAAGTTATTTTTTCAGCAATTCACACTACGCCTGAGAGCGAGAGCTTTCATAAAGAGGGCACCTATAACAATTGCCCATCTATTCTCAACACCATCTGG
>JACIWA010000008.1 GCA_014361195.1 Thermoplasmatales archaeon
TAAGGTGCTGGAGCGGGCTCTATCTTTCCACTTATTTTTATTTTTTCAACATTTTTTTCCATTACTTCTATTTCCTTTATTTCTGTTCCAAATGGAAATATGTATGTTTCATATTTATATGGCAGGATAGGATAACCTTCTCTGTAAATAAAATTTGTATAGCCATAGAAAATATTTTCATTGCTTTCATAATTTATTGCGGAGTAAAAGGGCATCTGAAATAAGAAAACAATTAGAGCAAAGATTAATTTCTTCATGCTTTGAATAAATTATTGCTTTAAAAAACTATTCCGATAATTTTTTAATGTACTGCCCGCAATTACTCCCTATCTCTATTTCTTCTTTTGCCCCTATACTTATTATTACATCAAATCCTTCCTCCATCAATTCATCAACAATGCCCGGTTTTTCTCTTTTTTCATAAGAAATTAATGTATGAAAACCATGCTTTATTGCATTTTCTGTTGGATTAAGGGGAGTAATTTTTATTAAAAATTTATCAGGATCAAAATATCTGGATATAATTTTTGTATTCACTGGAAATTCTTTTGCGAGTGCAAAATTTAGATTTATTTTTCTATCACCCTTCCTGAAATAAAATTCTCCAAATTCAGAAATTTCTTCAAAACTCATTTTTGGAATTGGCATAATTTCATCCCTTATTTTTTCATCAGTGGTATTTATTGAAAATTGCATCTGGAATTTTCCATTTTTATATAATTCATTTTTTATTTCTGCAATTTTATAAAGTATATCCTTGCTAAATTTTGGTGCAACAGTCGCAATGCAGGGCATCAGAGAATCATCTTTTATCTCTTCTCTTAGTAAAGTTAGTGCATCCAATATATTTGGATTTAAAAGTGGTTCTCCCATCCTAGCAAAATGAACCTTCAATTTCTCTGTTTTTAAACCATTTCTTGAATTTATAACAAATCTTATTTGAGAAAGAATTTCGCCAGCGGTAAGATTTCCCATGAATTTCCCACCCGCATCACAAATCTTGCAATTTACAGGGCATCCAAATTGTGTTGAAACTATTATACACCATTTTTTCTCCCTTGCCAATCCTGGCTCAACAGAATCAACAAACTCCACAAAATGATCCTCCCTAAGCATTGCGGTGTATATGAGAGCGTGCTCTTCCCTGCCGTGTTTTGATATTATCTTCATTTTTCACCTCTTAAATATTTAATGGCGCCCTCCGCCGCCATAATTCCAGTTGCAAATGCAATTGATATATATCTTTTTTCTGGCATTGCAAAGTCACCCGCAATGAATAATCCAGGATAAATTTCAATTAATTTTTTCCTTAATTTTGATTTTATATTCTCCGGAAATATTGCATTATTTCTTTTCTTTCCGTAGCATATTAAAACCTTATCCACTTCAATTTTCTTTTTGGAAGAAAGTCTGATTATAATTTTATTTTTACTTTCGCTTATTCCTAAAACATCTTTATTTAAAATTTTTACATTTTCCATTTCTTTCACTTTTTCAACAAGAGCTTTAATTGCCTTTATTTTTCTTCCTATCAGATATATTTTTGAAGCGGATGAAAATCTCAGGGAAGCATCAAAAGCGGTATCACCTAACCCAAGAATTGCAATAACTTTATTTCTCCAGCTTTTCAAATCTCTCGCCCTTGTATAAATATTTTTTATTCTTTTATTTTTCCATTTTTCCCTATTAACCAGCCCTATTGCAACAATTAAACTCCTGGCTCTGTAATTCCCTTTCTTACAAACTAAATCAAAAAATTTTCCTCTGAATTTAATTTTCAAAACTTCATCAAAAATAACTTTTACTCCAATGCTAAACAAATGCTCTTCCAATTTTTTTGCAAGAGTTAGGCCTTTTATTCCAGCTGGAAATCCAGGATAATTTTCTATTATGTTTGCATCATGCAATGATCCACCTATCCTTTCCTTCTCAATTAAAACGATATTAAAACCACTTCTCTGCAAATGAATGCCCGCCATACATCCCGCGGGCCCGCCCCCGATAATTATGCAATCAAAAACATTTTTCATTTTTTAATACCTCTTCAGTTGCTACTATTTTTGCAAATCCATGCGATAGATTTAGCAATGTCGCAAAATGATATTCTTCCTTATATGTGCAGGTTGCATCACAGATGAGATAAACATCATAGTTATAACAAAATGCATCTCTTGCGGTGCTCTCACAACATAGATTTGTTAAAAGACCTGAGATATAAACCCTCCTTACATTCATTTTTTCCAATATTTCATTTAAATTTGTATTGAAAAAAGCGGAATATCTGTTCTTCTCAATCATAATTCCCTTTTTTATCCTTGGATCTATTTCTGCAAACTCTCTGTCTATTCTCTTACCCCACCATTTAAGCATGCAATTATTTTCTTCAATTGAATCAATATGCCTTGTTTTGATTACATTTTCAAATAAATTTGATAGCGCTATTACATTTTCAAAGATTTCCTCACTGGCGGGAACATATGCGTGCGATTTTTTATCTAGAAAATAATTCTGCATATCTATTATAAGGAGAGCGGATTTTTCAATATCAAAATTTATATTTTTCCTCCCCCTGCTATCCTTTAATTTTTCAAGCCATTTCCCTTTATTTTCCATATATTTTTCCTTCATGGATATGCCCTTCCTAAAAGGCGTGGGAAAGGTGTTGCATCTCTTATATGCTCCAGCTTTGCAATCCAGCAGACAAGCCTCTCCATACCTAAGCCAAAACCTGAGTGAGGAACTGAGCCATATCTCCTCAAATCAAAATACCACTCATAATTCTCAATTTTAGCTCCATCCTTCTTAAGCCTTTCAATCATGCTCTCTATATTTTCCTCTCTTTCTGATCCCCCTATAATTTCTCCATAACCCTCTGGAGCAAGCATATCCGCGCATTCAACAGTTTTTTTATCTGGAGATATTTTCATATAAAATGCCTTTGCCTCAACTGGAAAATTTTTTATGAAGATTGGTTTTTCTTCACCTTCAACAATCGCTCTTTCATGCACCGCACCAAAGTCATCTCCCCATTTTATATCAAAACCCTTATCCTGCAAAATTCTGATTGCCTCTTCATATTTTATTCTCCTGAAAGGTGGCTCAACTTTCTTCAAATCTTCCGCATTTCTTCCAAGAAAATCAAGCTCATTTTTGCATTCCTTAGCAACTCTCTGGCAGACATAGCTTATTAAATCTTCTTGCAATCTCATATTTTCCTCATTATTCACCCACGCCTCCTCCGCCTCCAGGTGCCAGAATTCTATTAAATGCTTCCTTGTTTTGGATTTCTCCGCCCTGAAGGAAGGGGTTAAGCTCCATACTCTTTCGAGAGAGAAAATCAGTGCCTCGAGATACATCTGCGCGGTTTGACTTAAATAAGCTGGCTCACCAAAATAATCAATGGAAAAAACTGTTGCACCTCCCTCTGCGGCATTCAATGTTATTACGCTCGGGGTTACTTCATAAAAATCATTTTCATCAAACCATTGGCGAATGAATTTAAGAATTTTTGCCTTCAACTTCATAACTTCTGTTAGCTTTCTTGACCTTATCCATAAATGCCTTTTATCCATCAAAAATTCAACACTCTGATATTCAGTTATAGGAAATTCTTCCGCAAAGCCCTTTATTCTAACTTTTTTTGCATGAATTTCTTTTCCCCCAGGCGCACGCTCATCTAAATGAATGACTCCTTCTACTTCAATTGATGATTCAATCAATGCCTTCTCTGCTTTCTTAAAATCTTCTTCTCCTATTTTTTCTTTCTCAATAATTACTTGCATAATGCCAGTTGTATCTCTTATAATTAGGAATATAATTTTTCCGCTGCTTCTTTTACGATATATCCATCCCCTTAAGCTCGCTTCTTCTCCCTCATTTTTTTCAAGAGCATCTTTTATTTTATCAAACTTCATTGCTTTAATACAGTTTAGAATAAAAAATTTTTTTGGTAAAAAAGATATAATCTATTTCTATTAATTTTATGCATTTAAGGATAGCAACAAAGCAAATGGAAGAAAGGATAAAAAGGATAGCAAAGGAAATAAAAGAAAATCCTGCAAAATTGATTCCAGAATGCGGGGGAAAATGCTCAAAATGCTATTTCAGGAAAATAAAAGATAAAATAGAAAAAATTGATGATGAAAAATTTTTAAAGAAAATGTGCAAAAAGAAGGGATTTATTTCAGCAATTGCCCTAACAATAATGCTGAATGAGCAAAAAATACCTTATGTTGCATTTATAAAGGCGGGAAATGAAAATATATATTATGCGAAAAGGGGGAAAGTTAAAGATGAATTGCTTGCGGGCCTGCAGAACTGGGATAAACCAAATGTAAGATTGCTTGCTTATGAAGAAATTGCAAAAAAGAATAAAATATATCTATTCTCTTTGCCAGATAGATTAATTTGCTCAAAGGAAATGCCAGATGAATTTTTTGATTTCATTTCAAAAAAATTTGGTTGCGATAGAGGTATTTTAATAAAATGGAAAGAAAAGATTATGAAAGTTTGTAATGATTTTAATTCTTTAAAGAAGATTAGCGAGTATTTTTATTATCCCCCCTTTGAAAATGAAATAGAAATAGAGCTGGAAAATGATTTTATAAATTGTAAAAATGAATGCAAAGAATGCTACATGAAAGATGAGCTTAAAATCGATGATAGAAAATACAGGGAAGGAGAGATAAGTGATAAGGAATTTATAGATATTTCAAAAAGAGAGATTTTATCAAGAATTGAGGACAAGAAAGTTTTTGTTATAGGAGATGAATGCTATGGAGACAATGCTCAGGCTTTCATTGAAAAAATTGACCCAAAAGAATGGGAAAAGAGTGAAATAGAAAGAATTCTAAAAGAGGAAAAGAGAGGAATAATTCTTTCCTCACCCTCATCAGCAAAATTGCTGGAAAAATATGGTATCTCAACAAAAGATTTAAAGGAGAAATATGAAAGAAAGGAGAAAGAGAAGATAATTAAAGGTTTGCCAGAAATTGAGGCGAAGGAAATAGCAAATTTTATAGATAACATTGCAAGAGCATATAAATTGTATGGAAAGGAGGGCTTGCTGAGAGAGATAAAGGCGAGAAAAATGAATGTTAAAGAAAAAGCTATATCTTACGCATTTATTTTTTCTCTTGATATAAAAAGTGAAGAGTGGAAATACAGCAGAATGGAAAAGGATTTTGGAATTCATCTTTCCTCATATGCTAAAAGATTGATTGATGCGGAAGGAGAAAATTATAAAAAAATTCTAGAAGAATTTGTAAGAGAGGTAGGCTAATGGCATTTGAATTATCCTGCGGGGGAATAATATTCAAAGAGAGGAAATTTTTATTGATGAAATATGGATGGGGGCACTGGGGCTTTGTAAAGGGGAAAATTGAGAAAGGAGAAAAAATTGAGGAGACATTTTTCAGGGAGGCGGAGGAGGAGGCGGGCCTGAAAAGGGAGAATTTAAGGATAATAGAAGGATTTAAGGAGAAGATAAGTTATTTTTACAAAAAGGAAGGAGAGACAATTTATAAGGAAGTAATTTATTTGCTGGCGGAAAGCAATACTTTTGATGTCAAGCTTTCTTATGAGCATACTGATTTTGGTTGGCTTGAATATGATGAAGCTATTAATAGAATAACTTATGAAAATGATAAAAAAGTTCTGAGGAAAGCTTATGATTTTCTTTGCCAAAATTTAAATAGTGATTGAGATATGAATATATATGAAAATCAAAAACATAGGAATAAAGGCTATAGAAGCAAGAAGATTTATTAAGGATTTCTCTCATCCAGTTAATGTGAGAATAGATCACAACAGCAATATAACACTATTTTCTGTTATACAGAAAAATGAGGCATATATTGAATTTGAATATATTGCAAGCTATGGAGGAATGGGTGTAATAAGATTTGAAGGAGAACTTTCATATGAAGGAGAGGATGCTGAAGAAATAGCGGATAATTGGAGAAATAAGAAAAATATGCCAGATGAAGTAGCTTCTCAGATTCATACCGCAATAATGCATTATTGTCTCCCTGAGGCGGTTGCAATAGCACGTGAGCTAAGGTTACCACCCCCTATACCATTGCCACAGATAAGGTTTGATAGTAAAGGGAAAAGAGGTAGCGGACCAAGCGGACCAGAAGTAGCATAAAAAAATATTTTAATCATTCTTTTATTTCCTCTGAACATGAATTACCCAAAAATGGAAGAAGAAATACTTAAATACTGGAATGAGCATGAGATATTTAAAAAAAGCATTGAAAAAAGAAAAGGGGAAAAGAAATTTGTTTTCCTTGAAGGCCCCCCAACCGCAAATGGCATGCCCCATCCCGGACATGTTTTAACAAGAACAGTTAAAGATGTGGTTTTGAGGTATAAAACAATGAAAGGATATTATGTTGCAAGAAAAGCGGGATGGGATACACACGGCTTGCCTGTAGAAATTGAAGTTGAAAAAATTTTAGGGCTAAAAAACAAACAGGAAATAGAGGAATTTGGAATTGAGAAATTTAATCAGGAATGCAAAAAAAATGTTTTTAAATATGAAGAAGCATGGAAAGAAATGACGAAAAGGGTTGGATTTTGGATAGATATGGAAAATCCTTATATTACTCTTGATAATCTTTATATAGAATCTGTCTGGTGGTCGCTTAAAGAAGCATGGAAAAGAGGATTGCTTTATCGTGGTTATAGGGTTACACCTTATTGCCCTAGATGTGGAACAACTCTATCATCACATGAAGTTGCCCAAGGATATAAAGAAGTGGAAGATGACTCTATTTTTGTAAAATTTAAAATAAAGGGAAAGGATGAGTTTTTGCTCGCATGGACAACAACACCTTGGACCTTAATTTCAAATGTTGCTCTTGCAGTTCATCCAGATGAGCTATATGTAAAAATAGAATATAATGGAGAGAAAATTATATTGGCGGAAGCAAGGGCAAAATCTATTTTAAAAGAGTATAGGGTTTTAGATGTATTTAAGGGAATGGAACTAAAAGGAATAGAATATGAACCACTCTATAAATTTGTTGAGCCAGATAAAAAATGCTGGTATGTTGTTACCGCTGTTTTTGTTACAATGGATGAAGGAACAGGTATAGTGCATATTGCTCCCGCATTTGGAGAAGAAGACTATGAGGTTGGAATTAAATATGATTTGCCAGTGGTTCAACTTGTTGATAATGAAGGAAAATTTAAAAAAGAGGCGGGGTGGCTTTCTGGAAAATTTGTTAAAGATGCGGATAAGGAAATTATAGAGAATTTGAAGGAGAGGGGATTGCTGGAAGGTGAGCAAAAATATAGGCATCAATATCCATTTTGCTGGAGATGCGATTCACCCCTAATATATTATGCAATTGAATCATGGTTTATAGGAATGTCAAAGCTAAGGGACAATCTTTTGAAGAATAATGAAGAAATAAAATGGTATCCAGAGAATTTGAAATATGGAAGATTTTTAGACTTTATAAAAGATGTAAGGGATTGGGCTCTATCAAGGAAAAGATACTGGGGCACTCCTTTGCCTATATGGGTGTGTGAGAAATGTAAAAAGGAGATTTGTATAGGTAGCATTAAAGAATTGAAGGATTTAGCTGGGAAAATACCTTACGATTTACACCGTCCTTTTATAGATGAAATAAAAATAAAATGTGAATGTGGAGGAGAAATGAAGAGAGTTGAGGAAGTGATAGATGCATGGTATGATTCTGGATGTGCATTTTTTGCTCAATGGCATTATCCATTTGAAAATGAGGAAGAATTCATGAATAATTTTCCAGCAGATTTTATCTGTGAGGCAATTGACCAAACAAGAGGATGGTTCTATTCCTTGCTTGCGGTTTCAACTCTTTTATTTGATAAAACATGCTATAAAAATGTCCTAACTCTTGGCTTAATATTGGATGAAAAAGGACAAAAAATGTCAAAAAAAGCAAGGAATTATATTGAGCCGAGCGAAATTTTCTCGAAATATGGGGCGGATGCGCTGAGATGGTATCTCCTATCATCATCTCCCCCCTGGCAACCGAAAAGAATTTATGAAAAGGCGATAAAAGATGCCCTCAGCCAATTCCTGCTTACTCTGTGGAATGTCTATTCTTTCTATAAAACATACTCAAACCTGGATAAATTTGATTATGAAAGAGATTTTGTTAAGGAAAGAAAGCTGATTGATAGATGGATTCTTTCAAGATTGCAAAAAGTTATAATGGAAGTAGATAAAAGAATGGAGGAGTTTGAGATACACAAGGCATGCAGGGCTATAGAGGATTTTGTTGTTGATGAGCTCAGCAACTGGTATATAAGGCTTTGCAGAAAGAGATTCTGGACGGAAGAGCAGAATTTTGATAAATTATCTGGCTATTCAACTTTATATGAAATTCTTTCAACACTGGCTAGAATAATCGCTCCATTTGTACCATTTATAGGAGAAAAAATATATTTGGAAATGAAAGGGGAGAGTGTGCATTTATGTGATTTTCCTGTAGTGGAGGAAAGCCTGATAGATGAAAAACTCGAGGAAAAAATGAGATTGGCAAGAGAAATAACTGAAATTATCAGAGGACTAAGGGCGAAAAAGAATATAAAAGTGAGATATCCGCTTAAGGAAGCAATTATAAGCATGGAGGAGGGGGGTGAATTAGAGGAGGTAATAAATTTGATAAAAGAAGAGACAAATGTTAAGAATATAATTTTTGTTGAGAATATTGAGGAATATATGGAAAAGAAGGTTAAGGCAAATCTTGCATCTCTTGGTAAAAAATATAAAAAAGATGCGGGCAATATAGCAAATTTGATAGAGAATTGCTCGGTTGAAAAGCTAAAAGAAGGAAAAATAATTTGCAACGGAAAGGAATATGAAATAAGCGAAGAAGATTATAGAATTGAGATAAAGGAAAAGGAAGGATATATTTTTGGTGAAAAAGATGGTATAAAGGTTTTGCTCAATATAACTAAGAGTGAGGAGCTTATTGTGGAGGGATTTGCAAGAGAAATAGTGAGGAGGATCCAGCAAATGAGGAAGGAAATGAATTTAGAAATGGAGGAAAAGATAATTGTTGAAATAAATATAAGCAGGGATAGAATAGATGGATGGGAAGATTATGTAAAGAATGAAACAAGAAGCAAAGAAATAAAATATTGCTTGCCCCAGGATGGTTATATTAAAGAATGGGATATAGATGATGAAAGAATAATTATAGGAATAAAGAAAATATAAGGGTTAGAGATTACTTTTGTGATCGGGGAAAAATCAATTGCAAGAAAATCCGCATTAATTGTATTGATGCAACTTACAAATGCATTTCTTGGCTATGTTGCTCTTAAATTCATTGCGGTATATATGCAACCATGGGAATATGGAATTATTGGTTTTGCCTATGGTTTTATTTCAATTTTCTCTATTTTTGGAGATTTGGGATTTAATTCCGCTCATATAAAAAGAATTTCTGAAGGAAAAGATATAGAGAAATGCATTTCTACTTTTGCATTGACAAAAATATTTCTCTCTTTTTCAATGGTTTTCCTTGTTTTTTTAACAATTGAATTATGGAAGATAAATGGAAGGGGATTTGAAAGTGATCTGCATGAAAAAGCCCTGTATATCATTCTCTGTTCCTTCATTTTGAGTGTTTTAGCTCAAATATTTACAGTAACATTTAATGCAAAAAAAGAAATTGCAAAAAACCAAATCCCCAATTTTGCCTCAACTCTCTCAAGATGCATAGCAACAATATTTGTTGCTTATTACGGGCTGGGTGTAATGCTTCTTTCATATACCTATCTTATTGGCTCAATATTTGAATTTTTAACCGCAATATCTCTTTTTAATTATAAATTTGGAAAATGGTCTCGGGAATATTTTAAATATTATTATTCATTTGCAATTCCTGTTGCCATAGGAAGCGCATCCTCGCTTATAATAATGAATTTTGACAGGGTTGCAATTCAAATTTTTTATGGAGCGGAAGAAGTCGGGCAATATTTTGCGGTTTCAAATCTATCCCGCTTTCTTGTGCTTTTCATTTCAGCGGTCACAAGCTTACTGTTTCCGATTACATCAGAGCTTTATTCAAAAAATAATTTGGAGGAAATGAAGAGAGTCACAAAAATTTCTGAAAGATATCTGAGCATGATTGTTTTTCCAATAGTGGTTACGATGATTGCTCTGTCTCAGGCAGTAATTCATATCCTGATAAGTGATCAATATATGCCCGCAATAATGGTTCTGCAGATTTTCCCGATTTTTTTAATATTGGAAGCATTGAGCATGCCTTATTCAACAATGTTATCTGGAATGAATATGCCAAAATATGAGAGAAATAGGTTGGCAATAATAGCATTTTTAAATGTTTTATTGAATATCATATTGCTCCCGAGGATCGGGCTGGCAGGCGGAGCGGTTGCAATAGTTTTTTCCTATCTGGCGGGCTTGATTTATATAAGGTTTATCGCATTTAGAGTCGCAAAAACTGGAGGAAGCTATAGGATAGCTTTACATGCCATTTCTTCGCTTATATCATATTTTTTGCTTACCTATGTTTTGAGATTTTTTACAGTAGCGAGATGGTACCATCTTTTGGCATTTTCTTTTCTTGGCTTTATAATTTACTTTTTTGTTCTCTTCATTCTGAGAGAATTTAAGAAAGAGGATTTTGTTTTCTTTGCGGATGCTTTAAATCCTATGAAAATGATTGGATATGTTAAAGATGAGATAAAGAATAAATAAATTTTTATATTTTGGGTATATAATCGCAATGAAGAAGATAACAGTTATCATACCAACAATGAACTGTGAAAAAGATCTAGAGGAATGCATGCTCGCTTTAAAAAATCAAAAATTTAAAAATTTCGATGTTCTTGTTGTAGATGGTCATTCAAAAGATAATACCGTTGCTATTGCTAAAAAATATGGAGCAAAGGTTATTTTTGACGATGGAAAAACAAGGGCTAGTGCTTGCAATAAAGCTCTGGAAAATGTATCAACTCCATATATAGCATTTACAGATGCAGATTGCCTGCCACCGGAGGATTGGCTTGAAAAAATAATTGAGGATTTTGAAAAATATGATGTTGCAAGCATTGGAGGAGCAAATTTTAGTCCAGAAAGTGATAATGATTTTGCAAAATGTGTTGATATTGTTTATTCTTCAAGGTTTGTTACAGGTAGCGCAAGATATGGAAAGGTTTATAATGAGATTACTGAAGTAGAGCATAATCCAGGATGCAATTCTGCATATAGTATAAAATTTATTAAAGGAATAAGATTTGATGAAAGTCTGCCAACTGCTGAGGATGTTGTTTTTGATTATGAAATAAGGAAAAAAGGGGGAAAAATTCTTTTTGATCCAGAATTGGGAATGCCTCATAAGAGGAGAAATAGTTTGAAGGGCTTATGGAAGCAAATATATAGATATGGCTTAGGAAGAGCAATTGCAAATAAAAAATATAAAGAGCTGAAAAGCATATTCCATATTTTACCTTCTCTTGCAATATTATTCTTTCCAATTTTTTTAATTTTCTCAATAATTTTTTGGATTTTATTTTCTCCTATATTTATATATTTACTTCTTGCCTTCATTTTATCCTACTTCCTTCTTTGCGTTTATGGCTCTGCAACTTCCCATTCAAAATATAAAAATGCAAGGAGAATAATAAAATCAGCATTTTTAATTCCAGTTGCACATATTGCCTGGGGCCTAGGATATTTAAAGGGGATGAGATGATGAGAGTTGGATTACTCACTTTTCAAAGTTCAAAATATATAAAATATGTTGGTGTTGAAAGATATGAAAATTCGCTCATTTCTGGATTAAAAAATTATGATATAGATATTGAGAAAGTTGCAATTAATAAAAAGGAAATAGGTATTCATCCTATTCCAAATAGAGTATGGGTTTTGGTATTGCAATATTTCAGCAAAAAGCCAGATGGATATGATTTATTTCATGCATCTTCTCAATTTACAGCAACAAAATATGCAGATGTTGTAACTGCTCATGATGTTATTGGGTTGAAAGATATTCCAGAAATAAAGGAAACCATTAGTGTTTTTGAAAAAGGTCTATGGCTTTCCTGCTTGCCTTTAATAAGAAGAGCAAAAAGAATTATAGCAATAAGTGAAACAACAAAAAATGATTTGATTAATATCGCAAAAATAAGGGAAAATAAAATAAGAGTTATATATCGTGATGTTGATGAAAAATTCTATCCAGTTAAGGATAAGGATTTTAAAGAAAAGCTCTCAAATTCTCTTCTCTTTGTAGGGGAATTAAGAATTTATAAAAATGCTCAACTTGTTTTGAGGGCAATGAAAATTTTAAAAGAAAAGTACGAAGAGGAATATAAATTCATTATAATAGGAAAAGAAAGTAAAGCGAGCTTGAAATGGTGGAATAAATATAGCGAATTTATTTCAAAAAATAATTTGAATGTTGAATGGCTTAAAGAAATTGATGATGAATTATTAAGAAAATATTACAGCAATGTTGAGATATTTGTATGGCCTTCTTTATATGAGGGATTAGGGTTACCTCCTCTTGAAGCAATGGCTTGCGGAACAAATGTTGTTTGTTTAGATAATGAAATAAATAGAGAAATTTTGCAGGATAAAGCGTTTTATTCTTTTAACAATTCAGAGGATTTTGCAAAAGCAATAAGAAAAGCAATTGAAAATAAAAAACCAGAGAAAGAATTGATAAGTTATGCTAAAAAATTCAATTGGGAAAAATCAGCAAAAGAAACAAAAGAAGTTTATGAGGAAATATTATGAAAATTGAAAAAATAGGATACATGCTTTATAAAGTAAATGATGCTTTTGTTTATGATAAGGGAAATGGTTTAGCCTGCACTTGTAAGGAATATATTCTTAAAAAAAGTTGTAAGCATATAGATGCGGTAAATAAATTAATAAAATAATTATTCTAATTTTCTCTCAACGAGCATACATATCAAATGAAGAATTGTAATATGAGTTTCTTGAATTATTGGAGTTAATTCAGAATTTACAAATATTGTTTTATTTGCATATCCCTTCAATTTTCCACCACTTTTTCCAGTTAAAGCAATGGTATATGCTCCTCTCTTATTTGCTTCAATAACGGCATTTACCACATTTTCTGATGAGCCAGAGGTGCTTATGCCGATGACAACATCTCCCTTGTCTGCTAATGCTTGAATCTGGCGGGAGAATACTTCTTCAAAGCCATAATCATTTCCTATTGCAGTGAGAATGGAAGTGTTAGTAGTTAGGGCTATTGCTTTGTATGGCTTTCTTGAAATGAGGAATTTGCCAACTAGCTCTGCTACAAAATGCTGGGCATCTGCTGCTGAACCACCATTTCCAAAAGCTATTACTTTTTTGCCATTCTTTAAGGCAGAGACAATAATATTTGCTATTTCTTCTATTTCTTGAGGATTTATGCTTTGACGGGCTTTGACACCTTCGTTAATGTATGAGGAGATGTTCATATGCTCCATACCTCGAGACCATTTTTAACAAATTCAACATTCCTTATTTCGTATCCAGCGAGAGATTTTATTAAATCATGCTTATGCTCTGCATCAGTAAAAAGTAAGGCATATCCTCCTCCTCCCGCTCCAAGCAATTTATATCCTAATGCACCATTTTTTTCACAATGCTCAAAGAATGCATCTATTTGAGGATTTGTTATTCCCTCACTCAACTTTTTTTTATGTCCCCATTCTTCTTTAAGCAAGTGGCCAAAATCATCAAAATTACCTTTATAAATTCTATTTTTTATCTCTATCGCCAATTTTTTTATTGCTTCATAATGCTCCAAAACTTCGGGCTCATTCAATGTTTTCTGCATTTGTTTATGAATTATTCCAGAAAAGCGAGGGGCATGAAGATTTACAAGCAATAAGCGGAATTGCAATTCATTTATTACATCCTGCTTTATTTTCATTCTATTTACTATTATATCATCTTTTTTAAATTCTATGAAATTGAATCCACCGAATGTGCTTGCGTATTGATCTTGAAATCCGCCAGCTATTGCCAAATCCTCTCTTTCTATTTTACATGCAAGATTTGCAATTTCATATTCATTCAAATTCAAATTCAGCCATTTATTGAATACCCCTACCAATGAAACCATCATGGCGGAAGAAGAGCCAAGGCCAGAGCCATATTCAGTATCAATGTGAGAAATTAAATAGAAGCCATTCTCTGGTTTAAAATGCTTTATTATTGCATCAAAAAATTGAGAAGCTTTTCCTCTAACATTCCCGTTTTTCAAATCAATGCTATAATCAATATTAAAAGCGGGCTCTTTGATAAAAACTATTTTATCATTTCTTGGTGTTAGGCTACTATAAGCATATATTCCAATTGTTGCGGAGATAACTACTCCTCCATATTTCTCAAAATATGCTTTTATATCTGTCCCTCCTCCGGCAAATGAAATTCGCATTGGAGAGCGAGAGCGAATTGTCTGCATCACCAATAAAAATAAAGGTATGATAAATTTTTTTCGATAATTTAAAATATTCTTGGAATTATCAAATCAATGTCTCCCGCTCTCTTTATTGATCGTGATGGCACGATAAATGCAAATGAACCAGAATATCCTCACAAGCCCGAGCACCTCAAAATATATGAAGATGCAGTAGAACTGATGAGAGAATATCAGCAAAAAGGCTATCTCCTCATCATTATCACAAATCAGAGTGGCATAGGAAGAGGCTACTTCACAGAGCAACAGATGCATCATTTCAATTCCCTCCTAAGACAAGAATTAGAAAAGCGAGGAGTAAGAATAGACGCCATCTACTTCTGCCCCCACAAGCCAGAGGACAACTGCAATTGCAGGAAGCCAAAAACAGGCTTAATAGAGCAAGCCCTCAAGGACTTCAACATTGACTTAAAAAACTCCATAGTAGTAGGCGATAGAGATGATATAGATGGAGAAATGGCAAGAAGATTAGGGATAAAATATATTTTGTTTAGGAGGTAAAATTTGGTAAAAATGCTAAAATACCTTTTAGAATTTACTTATTTTGATGAGGATAATTCATTTCAATGTAAAAAATGAAAATTATGATGAGTTACTAAATATTGTAGTTCCAACAAAGTCAGTGGAGGGAAACCTTCTTTTTAAAAATTTAATGAAGAGCATACATGAAAATGCAGAAGATTTAGAGATGGATGTGATTGTTTCTGCGGTTGAGTCAAGTGGTCCAGAATTTAGTTTTGCAAAGTCGGTAAATAAAGGAGCTGAAAGTCTGCCAACTGCTGAGGATGTTGTTTTTGATTATGAAATAAGGAAAAAAGGGGGAAAAATTCTTTTTGATCCAGAATTGGGAATGCCTCATAAGAGGAGAAATAGTTTGAAGGGCTTATGGAAGCAAATATATAGATATGGCTTAGGAAGAGCAATTGCAAATAAAAAATATAAAGAGCTGAAAAGCATATTCCATATTTTACCTTCTCTTGCAATATTATTCTTTCCAATTTTTTTAATTTTCTCAATAATTTTTTGGATTTTATTTTCTCCTATATTTATATATTTACTTCTTGCCTTCATTTTATCCTACTTCCTTCTTTGCGTTTATGGCTCTGCAACTTCCCATTCAAAATATAAAAATGCAAGGAGAATAATAAAATCAGCATTTTTAATTCCAGTTGCACATATTGCCTGGGGCCTAGGATATTTAAAGGGGATGAGATGATGAGAGTTGGATTACTCACTTTTCAAAGTTCAAAATATATAAAATATGTTGGTGTTGAAAGATATGAAAATTCGCTCATTTCTGGATTAAAAAATTATGATATAGATATTGAGAAAGTTGCAATTAATAAAAAGGAAATAGGTATTCATCCTATTCCAAATAGAGTATGGGTTTTGGTATTGCAATATTTCAGCAAAAAGCCAGATGGATATGATTTATTTCATGCATCTTCTCAATTTACAGCAACAAAATATGCAGATGTTGTAACTGCTCATGATGTTATTGGGTTGAAAGATATTCCAGAAATAAAGGAAACCATTAGTGTTTTTGAAAAAGGTCTATGGCTTTCCTGCTTGCCTTTAATAAGAAGAGCAAAAAGAATTATAGCAATAAGTGAAACAACAAAAAATGATTTGATTAATATCGCAAAAATAAGGGAAAATAAAATAAGAGTTATATATCGTGATGTTGATGAAAAATTCTATCCAGTTAAGGATAAGGATTTTAAAGAAAAGCTCTCAAATTCTCTTCTCTTTGTAGGGGAATTAAGAATTTATAAAAATGCTCAACTTGTTTTGAGGGCAATGAAAATTTTAAAAGAAAAGTACGAAGAGGAATATAAATTCATTATAATAGGAAAAGAAAGTAAAGCGAGCTTGAAATGGTGGAATAAATATAGCGAATTTATTTCAAAAAATAATTTGAATGTTGAATGGCTTAAAGAAATTGATGATGAATTATTAAGAAAATATTACAGCAATGTTGAGATATTTGTATGGCCTTCTTTATATGAGGGATTAGGGTTACCTCCTCTTGAAGCAATGGCTTGCGGAACAAATGTTGTTTGTTTAGATAATGAAATAAATAGAGAAATTTTGCAGGATAAAGCGTTTTATTCTTTTAACAATTCAGAGGATTTTGCAAAAGCAATAAGAAAAGCAATTGAAAATAAAAAACCAGAGAAAGAATTGATAAGTTATGCTAAAAAATTCAATTGGGAAAAATCAGCAAAAGAAGCAAAAGAGGTTTATGAAGAGGTTGCTTAACTACTATAATGAAGCATAGATCCAACCAACATACATTTTTGGATTGGTGGAAGAAGGATTATAAGAGAATTTTGGGAGAGTATATTCAACTTTAAATCCCTCTTTTTTTAACTTTTCAACCAAATTTTTATAACCATAATGATAGTCTATCATTATTTGGTTAAAATGTTTCAATACATCGCAATTCAAAATAGAGGAATACTCACAACCTTCACAATCCATTTTTAAAACAGCAGAATTTATATTAAAACGATTTATAACTTCTTCTAATGTAGTAATCTTGACTTCTTTTCCTTCTTTAAATTCTTTTAAATCCTCTCCTCCTTTGCTCTCAAAATCTGGAGGAATTTTGATATATTTTTCTTTTTTTCCTATTCCTTCATTCAGCAAAGTAATCTTATTCTGCAATTTGTTTAATTCTATGTTTTTTCTGGCAAACTGATAAGAATAAGGATATGGTTCAAATGCGTAAATATGTTTAGCACCCTTTAAAGCAAAATAGATAGCACTATCTCCAATGTTAGCGCCTATATCAATAACTATTTTATCTTTAACATCAAGCCGTGAAAGGTGATCCTCAACAAATTGTTCAAAGATCAAATATAATGTGTCAAAAGTTTCTAAAAATATTAACTTATTTCCATTCCATTCAAAAGAAATCTTTTCTTCCTCAAAATTTAATTTAATTCCGTAGGATTTAATTTTTTCTTTTAAGACAGCTTTTGATATATTATTCCAAGAATTTTGATGGTCTCCAAAGGAATTGATTTCAAATTTTTCTCCATTTCTAAAATTTACAACTATATTTTTTTTCAGCTTAAATTTAAATAGAATAACATCGTACCAATTTTTTACAATGTTATAACCATGTAAGAAAGTTGTCAAAAGAGTTCTCAGGTAGGAGTAAACGATATGAATAAAATCCAATTTACCAATATTTTTATTTGGGTCAAATTCCAATTCCATGAAAGAAAATTTATTTCACTTTTAAAATTTTTCTAAAAGCTAAATTTTTTAATTCCTTCGCCTTTTTAATTGTGCTTTATATTGTGATTGTAACTCCTTTATGCAACTATAATTGCAGATATTGTGGTGGTAGCCTACATGGAATGCCAGAATTTTTGCAATATAGAGAGAAAATCTTCTCTTCCTGAAGCCATGAAAAACAAAAAGTTATGAAACTTGGAAAAAGATTCCCTAATTAGCGGATAAGAGGGTTAGAGGGTTAAAAAAATCTAAATTTTTACTCTATAACAGGCTGTTGGGGTTGTAAAATCTATTTTTTTATTATCAAAGAAGCATTCTTCAATAATTTTCAGCAAAGCACATTTCACAAATTTTGCATTTTTCTTAAATTTCATATCTTTCCTTTTTGTGGATATTGAACAAAAATATAAATTAAAATTTATTTTATCCAGAGAGTGTTAATTCTTCTCAAACACGACTGAGGGAAGAGAGCATTGCCTTTATATTAATTTTTTACCTAATTCTCCTCTTGCAGCAGGGTCTCTAGCTATGATTCTCAATAGAAGAGCCAATCTAAGAGCTTTCTCCTCTGGAAAAATAGAAAGAAGAGATAGCAAATTTTTACCCCATTCTCTTATTCTCTCTCTTGTCTTTAAGCTTCTTTCAGGAGTAATAGTGAATTCATTTTTTGAGTTATAATGCAAGGTTTCTGCTATTATACCTCTAAAAATCTTTGCTTTTATTTTATATCTCTTTAAATCATACCAAAAACACCAACCTTCATTACCCACCAAACCATCTTCTGTTTCAAAACATCTAAACTTAATTTTTTCCATTATCCATCTCTTTATTAAAATTCCGCCAAAAGCACCATGAAGTAAGCCAACACCTTGTCTCGCTTCATATAAATGCACCACAATATCATATCCTTCATCAACTTTTTCTACCATTTTATCAATTATTTTTGGGTTATATACCATATCTCCATCTATAAAAACCAAGTAATCGCTTTCATGAGACAAAAAATATTCTCTTATAGAATTTCTTGCAGCAACAATTGTCCATATTCTATCTTTTGCATTCTCGGGTTTTTCTATGGAAAAAAATATTGCATCCCCGTTCATTTTCGCTTTCTTAATTTTATCATTTAGTGTCCACATAAAATCAATTTCTTCAGTCGCAAATATCGTCTTTACTTCGCCACTTTTTGTGCTTTCTTGGATCTCTTTCTGATTTTTTATAAACTCATCTATAATATAAGCTGTTTTTGAATTTATAGGAACCCCAACAATAATCTTCATTAAACGAGATAAATTTTTCTCTATATATAAGTAACGGAAGACAAATTCATTGATAACAAATTTTTGGAATTAAAAATTAAGCCATGAAGTATCCCCATAAGAATAGTATTTATTTTCATAATCTAAAAATATTATTTGGATAGTTTTAAAAAATATGATTACTTTTATGTTATGAAAAACATTAAATCAATAGTGGATAAAATACTCAAAATAGGGGGAATAAGGTAAAATTTATTTCAATTTATGGCTCAATGGCGAAGGGAAAAAAATACACCTTTATCGGATATCGATATTTCAGTTTATTATGATGATATAAGAGAGGAAAGGTTTAAATTTAGAATAGAAGTGCTGGGAAATATTAGCGAAAATGTTGATATCCAAATTTTTCAAGATTTACCTATCTATATAAAAAAGGAAGTAATCAGCAAGGGGAATATATTATATTAAAAGGATTTCAATGAAACTTTCTCAATTTTTCTAAGAACTTTGAAGGAATTTGAATGTTTTAAACCTCGCCTGAAAATATTTTATGAAAGTATAGAGGTATGAAATGAAGGAAGAAAGGAAAAGAATTCTGAATAAGTTAAATGAGATGATAAATTATATAGAGGAACTTAAATTAATGCTCCCATCAAAAGAGGGATACATGAATGATTTAATTAAAAGAAGGGCATGTGAAAAAACAATAGAGATTGCAATTGAAGCAATGATAGATGTTGGGGCATTGATCGTTTCAGCAGAAAAGCTTGGATTTCTACTGAAGAAGAAAACATTTTTGATTTACTATATAAAAACAAAATTTTGGATAAAAACATGTGTGAAAAAGCAAAGAAAATGAGGGGTTTTAGAAATGTTTTAATTCATAGATATACCAAAAGTTGATGATGAAATTGTCTATGAAAATTTAAAAAATAGCTGAGATGACTTTTATTATTTTGAAGATAAAATAAAAAATATTTAAAAACAAGAATAAAAATTAAAAAGCAAGGATAAAAATTTTTTAACTCCCTTAGCTTTTCTATTTGTGCTTTATATTGTGATTGTAACTCCTTTATGCAACTATAATTGCAGATATTGTGGTGGTAGCCTACATGGAATGCCAGATGAAATAAGCTATAGCAATGAAGAAATCCTAGAGCTTATATCTAAAGATAAGGAGGCAATAGTTGCTTTTTATGGAGGTGAACCACTGCTTAAATCAGAGAAAATCAAGGAGTTTCTCGATATTCTGCCCGCAAAAAGATTTGTTCTGCAGACAAATGGCCTGCTAATTGAGAAATTAGGTATCTATATCCATAAATTTGATTCAATTCTGCTTTCAATAGATGGAAGAAAAGAGGTAACGGATTTTTATCGCTTTGAAGCCTGCTATGAAAAAGTTATGAAAGCTTTATCTTTTTTAAAAAAATCTGAATATAAAGGAGAGATAATTGCAAGAATGGCTGTATCATATAAAACAGATATATATGAAGATGTAATTCATTTACTAAATTTTTTTCCTCTCGTCCATTGGCAACTTGATGTAATATGGAGCAATTTATGGGAGCTAAATGAATTTAAAAAATGGAGCATATCATATAAAAAAGGAATTAAAAAATTGCTCAATTTCTGGCTAAATGAAATAGATAAAGGAAAATTGCCTGGCATAATTCCATTTCTCGGCATCGCAACCAGAATTTTAAATAATGGCATCTGCCCGCCATGCGGAGCGGGCAAAGAAGCAATAACTATAACAACAGATGGAAAAATTCTTGCATGCCCTATTGCTCCTGAATTTGACTGGAATATTTTAGGAGACTTCAGAAAATTTAAAAAAGTTGAGATAGGTGAGCCCTGCAAGAGTTGTAAATATTACAGAATTTGTGGAGGGAGATGTTTATTTTTTTATAAGGAAAGGCTTTGGGGCAATGATGGCTTCAATGAAGTATGCAATTTAACAAAATTTTTGATAGATCAAATTTATGAAAATATTGAAAGAATTCCGGAAATAAGATATCCTGAGTACAATAATACTACAGAGATAATTCCTTAAATTGAGAAAATGATAATCTTGACCTTGCTTGAATTTTCATTTTTATAAAAATCATATGCTTTTGCCTCTATTTCATGGAAAAACAGCATCTTTTCCATTGAAAAATTGTAGGGTGAGGTATAATCAACATTTTTCATTTCTCCATCTATATAAAATTCAACTCTTTCTATCCCGCTTTCATTATCAAATGCAATTGCTTCAACTGTTATCCTTCCTATTATAATTGAGTGATTTATTTTCAGGGGTATAATTTCTCTATTATTTATATATAGCAATCCCGCCTTTGGCTTCTCTATGGTTATGCTTGGCTTGATGTAATCTTCTTTAAGTTTTGCAAGCTCAACTAATGTTGCAACAATTAACCTTGCCACACGGGTTGCATAATTCAAATCCATCTTGTCTATTGTATCCTGGGGGCTATGATAATAATCATTAAATTCATATTCAAAGAAAAATGTAGCATTGTATCCATATCTTATAAAGGAATGATGATCACTATATGGCTGGCTTTTCTCCCTTTCTATTTCCAATCCAATATCATATTTCATGCTCACATTTATTGATATATTCGTGATCCACATTGAGGAGCTTGTCTCTTGTATAATTACCTTTTTTCTCCCTTCCTCGCTTCTTGCATATCCTATCATATCCGCATTTAAAACTCCAATTATGCTTTCATTTTTCTCCCTGGCATTTTTAGCATATTCATGAGAGCCAAGCAGACCCTCTTCCTCTCCAGAAAAAGCAACAAATCTTATAGTATGTTCAAAACTATATTTACTTAAAACCCTAATTGCACACATCACAGCTGCAACCCCTCCCGCATTGTCGTCCGCGCCCGGTGAGTTTGGCACGGTGTCATAGTGGGCACAGACTATGAAAATTTGTTCATCGCCCTTGATTTCGCCTTCAATATTATAATCTTTATAGCTTGAATACTCCCATTCAATTTTGCTAGCAGAAGAATATTTTTGAAATTCATTTAGGATATAATTTCCCGCATCAAAACAAGCTTTTGTGCCAGTTACTCTCGGCCCGAAATTCTGCAAAGCAAGGATATACTCACCCATCATTTCCTCTGTTATTTCTTCAATTATGCCATCCCGGGCTTCTGTTATTATATCATGTGCTTCTGATATTGAAAAATTTGGAAATATGAAAAGGAAAATTACTGCAAAAGCTATTAATCTCTTCATGAGTAGAAATTATTTTATGTATTTAAATTCTCTCCTCCTTCAGCAACAAAAATTTATAACCCGATTATATTAACATCATGAAGAAAATTGTTGCTATATTGATTGTGGGAATATTTTTAGCTTCTGCGCTTGCAGGAATAAAAAGCAGTGCAAAATATGGAAATTATGGAAAATATGACCTCCTTATAATATATCCTGAAGAATTCTATGCTCCCTTAATTCCATTTATTTCCCATAAAGAAAGCAAGGGAATAAAAACAATTGCGGTGGGGCTAAATGAAGTTTATGCTCATCCATCCGCTGTGCAGGGAAGGGATGATGCGGAAAAGGTGAAGTATTTCATAAAAAATGCTTATGATGAATGGAATATAAAGTATGTATTACTTATTGGAGGAAGAAAAGCTGGGCTGAAAGAGGATTGGTATATGCCAGTTAGATATGTATATCTTGATGATAAAAGCAATTGGGAAAACCGCTATCTAAGCGACCTATATTTTGCGGATATATATGATTCAAATGGCTCATTTTCCTCATGGGATACAAATGGAAATGGAATATATGGAGAATGGAAAGGAAGCTCTGCTGAAGATTATGGAATAGATCTGATTCCAGATGTTTATGTTGGAAGATGGACAGCTCAAAATGCTTTTGAAGTAGAGATAATGGTATCAAAAACAATAGAATATGAAACAAATACTTATGGAAAGGAATGGTTTAAAAAATTCATATGCATTGCGGGAGATACATATCCAGAAATATTCAATCCTGAATGGAAGGGATATGAAGGAGAGGAAGGATGCGACAGAGCAATCCAGTGGATGCCTGGCTTCGAGCCAATTAAACTATACGCTTCCCTTGGCACATTCACTGGCCCGAAAGATGTTATAAATGCAATAAATGGCGGCGCTGGCTTCCTTTTCTTTGACGGGCATGGCTCCCCGATGAGCTGGGCGACTCATGCACCAAACAGCGAGGAGTGGATTGATGGGCTGAATACGAGAAATATGATATTTCTGAGAAATAAAGGAATGTATCCTGTTTGCGTTGTTGGAGGATGCCATAACAGTCAATTCAATATAACAATATTTAACTGGCTTAGAATATTTGAAGGCTTCAGTAAATGGATTGAATACATATGGAAGGGGGAAACTGGTTATGAATGCTGGAGCTGGTGGCTTACCCGTAAAATAAATGGCGGGGCTATAGCTACTCTTGGCTATTCCGGGCTTGGCTATACAAAAGAAGATAAGAATTTTACTGGAGAGGCAACTGAATGGCTCGACACCAACTTCTTCTGGGAATATGGAATGAATGGAACAAAATATCTTGGAGAGATATGGGGAAAGGTAATAGCTAATTTCCTAAAAGAATATCCCATTGACTGGAGCCAGCCAGCGGGAAGCTTCTCTTCAATTGACTGCAAAACAGTTCAGGAATGGATTTTGCTGGGAGACCCGAGCTTGAGAATAGGAGGCTATGAATGATTTATAAAGATAAAATTTATCTAAGGACAGAGAGCGATGAAATAGTTGATATAACAGGCGAGATTGAAAAAATAGTTGAGAAAAGCGGTATAAAAGATGGTATTGTTTGCATTTTTTGTCCTGGTTCAACAGGGGCAATAACAACAATAGAATATGAGGATGGATTGATATATGACTTAAAAAATGCCATGGAAAGAATTGCTCCAAAAAATGCATATTATAAGCATGAGGAAAGATGGCATGATGGAAATGGTCACAGCCATATAAGGGCAAGCATAATAGGGCCAAGCTTAGCCATACCAGTGGAAAATGGAAAAATTGTTCTTGGAACATGGCAACAAATAGTTTTTGTTGAATGCGATGTAAGGAGAAGGGAAAGGAAGATTATTGTCCATGTCTTTGGAGAATAACAAGAAAACCATCCCCTATCCTTTTAATTTCTTTTATTTCCATTCTAATTATTTCCTGAATTTCATCTATTAATGAAGTCGCATTTTTACCGATAAATATCGGTGAAAAAAATATTTGCATTTCATCAACAATTCCTTTTTTCAAAAATTCTGTTATTACCCTCGCCCCTCCTTCAACAAGTAACTTTCTTACTCCTTTTTCATATAAAATCTCCATAAGCTTTACTATATCTACTCTATCATTTCCACATTTTATTACTTCCAAATTTCCTTTCTTAAATTCCTTGCAGGTTGTGGCAACAATTGTCTTTCCTTCCTGCTTCAGCAGGCTGGCATTTTCAGGCAAGCGGAATTTGCTATCAAGCACTACTCTTATCGGATTTTTTGGATTTTTTACATATTTCTCTTTTACTGTAAGCTTTGGGTCATCAGCCAAAACAGTTTCAATTCCAACCAAAATTGCATCACATTCATTCCTCAAATGATGAACCCTTTTTTCATCTTCCTCATTTGATATTTTCAAGGGCTTTTTTTCTGCAAGAGATATCTTTCCATCTAAAGAGGAGGCACAATTTATTATTACATAAGGCCTCATATCATCGCCCTGGCAAATTCTTCCAGAACCTTTTCCCTATTTCTTGCTTTAACAACCCCGCTCGCAACAAGAATCCCATCAACTCCAAGCTCAACTGCCTTTTCAACATCCCCCTCTTTTTTTATCCCCGCCCCGCATAAAATTTTGCATCCAAATCCTTTTACAATTTCAACCGCCTTTCTTACAATTTCCGGCTTTGCCTCACTTACAGAAACATCTCCTCCAATAAGCTCGGGTGGCTCAATTGCAACATAATCTGGAGTAAGGCATGCAATTGATTTTGTAACCGCTAGATTGCCCGCGCAGGCAATGGTTGTTAAGCCTGTTTTTTTTCCTATTTCAATGCATTTAGCAACATCCTCAATTTTCATTCTATGCTCTGAATGATTGAGGATGCTCCCCTTTCCTCCCGCCCGCTTAATTGCTAAAGGAGAGATGAAGCCAGTATATGCACCGCTTTCAATTGCATCCATATGCTGGGAGAAAACCTTTATTGAGCTATTTGAGCTTATTAAATATATATCTGTTGGCTGAACCGCTATAACCATCTCTATGCCATATTTCTCCCCTATTTTCTCCATTATTTTTGCGATTTCCAGAGCTTCTTTGCCTATTGCCTCCTCATATGCCTTTGTATTCACAACTATAATGCCCATAATGTAAAAATCTTAACCCATTAAATCTTTTCTTATTTTTGAAAGGTAAATTGAGAAGCTAAAAGGATTTATGCTTATATTTATTCCAAAAATTAAATTCAAGAGATATGAAATAAAGATAAAGTTTAGTGAAGAATTTGAAAAATATAGTTTCAGTAGGAAATATTCAAAAATACTTACTTGCCTCTCTATTTCTATTTCACATTTCCCTATCTCCTTGCCATTCTCATAAATTTTTCCAGGGGCTTCATAAAGAATTAATTTCTTCCAATAAAAAGAGGGAAGATTATCTAAATATACATGACAAATATCTCCCATCTCAAGCACAATGGAAAAATTCTCATTGCTGATTTTTATCTTTTTTGGTATAAAAGCTCCTTCAAAATAAATCCCATCTAAATATTCAATTTTTAAATTTTTTACTTCCCTTATCTCACCATCATAAATATACAGCACTCCAAAATTCAGCTCATTTATCCAGAAAGGAATATTTCCAAAGAAAATTGCTCTTCCATCATAAAGCCATCCCCAGCTCCAATCATAACCAAAGGGATTATCTGAAGAAATGCTAAAAGATGAAAATGATAAATTTGCATTTCCCGCCCACCATCTAAATATTCTTACATAATTTTTAATTGTTTCAATTGAAAAATTTGATAATGGCTTATTATAGCTCCAGTTTCCCCATACATGCTCAAAATAGGCAATTCCCTCAAACTCCTTCTTGCTCCCATAAAATTCTATCCAGCCCCAGGCCCTGCATTCGGGCACAAAAAGATAATAATAGGAGCCAAACCCAATAGGAATTGCTCCATCAGATACAATTTTCTTTGGAGAAATTGCTTCCAGATATATTCTAACCGCAACACCCTTATTTTCAAGATGAAATATATAGTAGGGATATTCACCATGAAGAGAGGAATTTTTATATGTTATATTCAGCCCTTCTCCAAACTTTATTTCATCTATATCATCTTCATAGCTGCTGAGATTATAAACTATTTTATCGTCATGATCAAATATTGTGAAGAAAAGATTTGCTGCGGGTGTCTCTTTTTCATATTCAAAAGATGCGGTTATGCTATAATTTTTATCCGCTTTTATGAATGCATCAACATTCCACCATTCTCGCATACAGTCATGGAAAAAATCATCGTTTCCACTTTTTAAGGGCAAATTTACAGGAATTAATGCTAAGGAAAGGAAGAAAGTTATTAATTTTTTCATGAAAATAAAGAGATTCATATAAAATAATTTTTTGGCAAAATTTTTTAATTTGATTGCATATACATTTAGCCCCGGTGGTGTAGCGGTTATCATGTGGGCCTGTCGAGCCCACGACCCGAGTTCAAATTGCAAATGCATGAAAATCTCGGCCGGGGCGCCTGCTTTATTTCCATTCTTCAATTAATTTCCCGTCTCTCAATGAATAGAAGGAAGCGAGGGTGAATATTGACGCAATGCATGCAAATACGAGCATCGATAGAACAAGAATTATGAACTGACTTATCATCTTATATTCCATCAATAATATAGGAATTCCTCCCCCAACAAGTGCTATTGTAGCTTCTACAAGCGATGGTGTTTTTTTAGAAAGAGCGGTCTTTATTGCTTGCAAACCACTTTTGCTTTTTACTTCATCCCTAACTCTTTCCGTAATATGGCATGCAAAATCTATCCCGGAGCCAATTGCAATCGATGCAACTGTAACTGTTGAGACATTTAAAGGTATATTAAAGGAGAAAAGTAAAATTGGTTGCCAAAATATAAGAAAAACTATGGGCAAAACGGTAAATGAAGCATATCTGAAGGAGCGATATATGATAAGGAGGGTAAGATATACTGCAATTAATGAAATAAACATGAATTTGAATTGCTGGTTCATCAGCATTTCATTTATTTCAACAGTAATTGCGGATAAGCCAGCAAGATTGCTTATTTCCCCATAATCTTTAACATCTTCATTTATCTGCTTTATTATCTGATTCACTGTTGCAACAACTCTTTTTGTTTCTTCAACTGACATTACTGGCATTTCCACATACATTAAAGATTTGCTATAATTTTTATTAAACATCATTACCTTATATTGCTCTGGCATTCTTTCAACAATATCTTTAACTTCTTCTTTTGTATTTGGAATTTTATTACTATTCAATCTTTTTATTACATCCACCACTGAATAAACAGATACATTTACAACCCCACTATTAATTATTTTTTCCATCTCATCTATTTTTTTGAGGAAAGATGGCTCAAGCAGCCCTTCCTCTTTGCTTTCTATAAGAATTACCCCACTCTGCCCGCTATTAAACTTCTCTGAATATTCCATCATTACTTGCATACTCCCCATTTTCTCGGGCATCATTTCCCATACAGAATTCCTTGTCTCAACATTTGGAAGAGAAACAATTGAAATTATTGAAATTATTAAAATAATCAAGAAGATATGCTTCCTGTATTTTGTCAAATTCGCAAACCTTCCAAACTCAACTTTCATTGCCTTTCTCGGCTTAAAAATAAGCAAAAGACATGGCACTAGTACAATTGTCGCAATAAAGCAATAAACAACACCTATGAAAAATGCAAGCCCCATATTCGCGATGGGCGGCATGCTCGATGTGAGCAGGGAGGCGAAGCCTATTACAGTTGTTACTGCGGAGAGAAATGTTGCCATTCCTGTTGTGGAGATCATTTTTTTAATGCTTTCTTCCTCGCTCTTTGTTTCTATTAGCTCGAGATAGTGATTTATTACATGCAATGAATAGGAAATACCATATGCTGCAAGGAGTGGAATAACCGCTATTACAGTTGGAGCGAATTTTATTGGCATCAGCCCCATTGTTCCAAAAGTTAAGCCAATGCAATATAGCACTGGTAAAATTGAAATGATTACTATTTTCAAATCCCTATGAAAGGAAAAGAGAACTATTGTTATGAACAAAAGAGAAAAGATAGAGATGGGATATATTCTTTCCATTATCCAATTTATTGTTTCCGCATATAAAGTAAGCATTCCTGTTGGGTAAAATTTTGTATTTGTTGTTGAGCTGGTTATTGGATAAACCCTTTCATCAAGCAATGAATTCACATCTATTCCTTTCTGTGTTGTAACTATTATGACACCATTTTTATTGTCCTGAGAAATTAGCATTTTTTTTATTTCATCTGGTATAAAATTGAGTAAAAAATTTACCGCAAGCTGACTCTGCGGTATTTCATCCTTGCCAAAAATTGGAAGATATGCATTTGTTGATTTTAAAAGAGATGAAATGCTTGATGTATAAAAAACTCCATCTTCTAAACCTTCTTTTGGATTTAATGCCTTTTCAACCGCATAAATTTCTTTAAGTGAAGATATCTCTGTTATATTTGTTGAATTTATATATATCATAAGGGAATCAATTGGCCACTCTTTTCTTATTTCTTCGAGCAATTTAACACTTGGCTGATCAGAAGGCATATATACTTCAATATCTGGAGTAATCGCTACTCTTAATCCATTAATTGAAATGATTATAGTAATGAGTGTAAATAAAGCAACTACAGTTTTTGGTCTTTTAAATAGGTATTCATATAGCATCGATACCATTATCCTATTTTTCTATTTAAAATCTTTTTTTAATTGCAATTAAAAATGCAATAAGGAGGAATAGAATCTCAAAGCCCGGTGTTTTTTCCTCGCCTTTTACTTCTATTGTTTTTGTTGCTACAGTTTCTTCTCCATATTTATCTATAACTGTTAGCTTCACAGTATATTTACCCGCCTTATTATATGCATGGGTTGGATTTGTCTTATTGCTTGTTGTTCCATCCCCAAAGTCCCAGTAATAACAAATAATACCATCTTCATCGCTTGCATCCGCCTTGAATGAAATGCTTTCTTTAACCTTTGAAGTATTGTTGCAGATTATACTTGCCTTACCCGCTTTATTTATGCGGGGATTGTAATTAAAGTTTGTAAGATTAATAACCAGGTTTGTTGATATCTTAAAGCCTTCATCATCTATAACATCTCTATTTACCATTTTCTCAATCATTCCCTTATCTGAATTCCAGAGCAATGTTGTATTTTCAAAATTCATTATCGGGACAGGATAACCCATTATATCTATTGTTATTTCTCCTATAAATGGAATATAATCAGATAATATTGTTGCGGTGTTTCTTCCAGCATCCGGGCATTTAAATTTTAATTCAACAGGAACACTTTCTTCAGAGCCATCACTGACATATTTTGCGGAGCAATTTGCCCACCATTCCTCGCCCTCATTTATGGGGAAATTCAAAAAGTCTAGAGGAGGAGTGTATGAAACTTTTGTTTCATTTCTCGCCCTTATTGTCTGATTTTTTAATCCAAAGAACGCTAAAACAAAATCCGGCACACCTGGCGCATCTAAAATGATATCTATCTTTACATCAGTTAGCAAATTGCTCTCTGATACCGCAATTTCTTTAGTTGTAATATATGTTTCACCATTTGCAGTTACATTCATATTAAGATTTACATATATCCTATAAACCTTATCCTCATAAGGCAATTTTAAGCTTAACAAGCCACCTCCATTTATATAACTATTTACACCAACTAAATAGCAAACAACGGGTGTATTGTTGAAAAATCTCAAAACAGTATCATTTATCTTTGCTTCAACATTTATAGATATTGTTACCTCACCATCTATGCTAAGATTAATTGATTCATCAGTCATTTTTACAGAATAGCTCATGTCCCCCTTATAATTCCACGAATCGCCTACACTCCATCTCGGCGCATCAATTGCGGTCGCAAGGGGCAGGGCAAGCACAATAAATAAAGCAATCCATATTTTCATACTTGTTTATTGTAATACCATATAAATTTTTTTTGATCAAGATTTTATACCTCTTTTTAATTTTTATTCATGGAAGCAATTGGAAATAAGAAAGGTATTTTGAAAAGCATAATTAAGCAAATTCATGAAGGAGCGAGCATTGAAGAAGTTAGAGAAAAGTTAAAGGAAGTTATGAAGGATTTAAAGGCGAGTGAGATTGCTGAAGTTGAACAGGAATTGATAAAAGAAGGAATACCAAGAGAAGAAATTCATAAGTTATGCGATGTGCATCTCTCTCTTTTTAAAGAAAAACTTGAAAAAGAAATCCATTTGCCAGATTGGCATCCAGTAAAAATCCTTATGAAAGAGCATGAAAAAATAGAGGAAGCGGTAAAAAATGGTGATTTAGAGCTAATAAAAAACTCAGGAAGGCATTATTTAAGGGAGGAAAATGTTCTCTTCCCATATTTAGAAAAATATGGGATAGTTGAGCCATCCGCAATAATGTGGCGGGAGCATGACAGAATAAGGGAGATAGAAAAGGAGATTTTTAGAGGAAAGGATAAAATCGAGGAGCTTGAGGAAATTTTAAAGAGCCATTTTTATAAGGAAAATAAGGTGTTATTCCCGACCGCAATTGATGTTATAAGTGAGGAAGAATGGAAGGAGATAAGGCTTCAGTTTGATGAAATCGGATATTTTGCTTTTGAGCCAGAAAAAATAAGAGGAGAAATGAGGAAGGAAATCAAAGAAGGATTTATAAATTTTGAAACAGGGGAAATGAAAATTGAGGAAATTGAGGCAATCTTAAATAATGTTCCTTTTGATATTACTTTTGTTGATAAAGATGATACGGTAAAATATTTCAACCAATCAAAGGATAGAATTTTTGTGAGGACAAAAGCTATAATTGGAAGAAAAGTGCAGAATTGCCATCCGAGCAAGAGCATTCATATTGTAAATAAAATAATTGATGAATTCAAGAAAGGAAAAAGAAATGAAGCAAGCTTCTGGATTGATATGAATGGAAGGAAAATATTGATAAGATATTTTGCGGTAAGGAGAAATGGAGAATATGTTGGAACAATAGAAGTTACTCAGGATATTACTGATATTAAAAAGATAGAAGGGGAGAAGAGATTGCTCGACTGGGAATAATTCCATTGATCATGCATTTAAGCATTTCTTCACTTTTTATAGAAAGAGAGCACTATTTTGGAAAAGTAAATTATATAGTGGGAGCCGATCACTTCTTCTTTCATCTTTTTAAAATGGGGATAAAAAAATGGGAATAAAATTATATAATACGCTTTTTTTCCTTTTTGATGGATTTTAAAGAAATAGAAGCTAAATGGCAAAAGAAATGGTATGAAGAAAAGATTTATGAGGCAAAAAGGGAGGAAAATAAAAAATTTTTCATACATTTTGCATATCCTGGAATCTCTGGCTACTTGCATGTAGGACATATGAGGGGCTTCACTTATGCGGATATAATAGCGAGATATAAGAGAATGCAGGGATATGATGTAATTTTTCCCGCTGGATTTCATGCGACTGGCCTGCCCGCGGTAAGCCTGGCGAAGAAGGTTGCGCAGGGAGATGAGAGAACAATTGAATATCTGCGAAGGAATGGTTGCCCTGAAGAAGTGATAGAAAAGCTTTCTGATGCGAGGGAAGTTGTTAAATATTTCAGCAATGTATATGTTGAAAATTACTGGAAAAGGTTTGGTTTTTTAATTGATTACACCCGCCTTATGAATACAATATCTGAAGGTTACAAAAAATTTATTCAATGGCAGTTCAGGAAGCTTATGGAAAAAAATCTCCTTGTTCAAAAGCCCCATTTCGCTCCATTTTGTCCGAATTGCGGGCCAGTTGCAGTTGATAGATCAGAAACAGATATAGCGGAGGGAGGAGATGCGGAAATTCTCGAATTTATTGTTATAAAATTTAAGATGGATGGAAAAATACTGCCCGCAGCAACACTTCGCCCTGAGACAATTTTTGGAGTAACAAATATGTGGATAAATGGAAATGAGAAATATGTGATTGCAAAAGTTGGGAAAGAAGAATGGATTTTATCTGAGAAAGGTTTTAAGAAAATATCTTTCCAGTTTGAAAATGTTGAAAAAATTGGTGAGATAGATGGCAAGGAAATTGTCGGGAAAAAATGCATTGCCCCCATAGTGAATAGAGAAATTCCAATTCTAGATGCAAGTTTTGTTGATGTGGACATTGCAACAGGTGTTGTAATGAGTGTTCCCGCTCATGCTCCTTATGACTATATTGCATTGCTTGATGCGGGTATGAGGATTGAACCAATTAAAATAATTGATCTCCATGGATATGAAATTCCTGCAAAAGATATTGTTGAAAAAATGGATATAAAGAATCAGATGGAAAAAGAAAAGCTTGATGAAGCAACTCAGATAATATACAAGGAAGAATTTCATAAGGGTTTTTTAAATGAGAATTGCGGGGCTTATGCGGGAAGAAAAATAAATGATGCGAAGGATGAAATAAAGGAGGAAATGCTGGCAAATGGTGATGCGGAGATAATGAGGGAATTTTCAAAAAGAGTGATATGCAGATGCGGGGAGGAAGTAATGATAAAAAATATACCCGAACAGTGGTTTATAAGGTATAGCGATTCTGAGCTAACTGAAAAAAGCAAGAAATGCGTGGAAAATATGAATATATATCCAAATGAATATAAGGAAGAATTGCCAAAAATTCTTGAATGGTTTGGGGACAGGGCTTGTGTGAGGCAGGGCTCCTGGCTGGGTACGCCATTTCCTTTTGATGAGAGATGGATTATTGAGCCAATTTCAGATTCAACAATATATCCCGCTTACTACATCATCTCAAAGTATGTAAATGAGGGAAAAATAAGAGAGGAAGAGATAAATGATGAATTCTTTGATTATGTTTTTCTCGGTATAGGAAAGGAAAAAAATGAAATATGGAGGAAAATAAGGGAGGATTTCATTTACTGGTATCCTGTTGATATAAATCTTGGAGGAAAGGAGCATAAGACAGTGCATTTCCCTGTTTTTATAATGAACCATGTTGCAATATTTCCTCCAGAATTTTATCCAAAGGGAATATTTGTAAACTGGTGGATCACCCAAAAGCAGGGAAAGATTTCAAAATCAAAAGGGGGGGCGGAGCCGATTCCTGATGCTGCAAAAATTTATGGAGTGGATGCGATGCGACTATACTATGCAAATGCAAGCTCGCCATTTGCGGATTTAGAATGGAATGGTAGCCAGGTTGAGCAGTATAAAAAGAGGTTGATAAGGTTGTATCAGCAGTTCAATGAGCTTATTAATTTAAATGGAAAAGAAAGTGAGGTTGATAAATGGCTTGCGTCTTCTTTTAATAAAAAATTGAAGGAAATTATTGATTCAATGAATGAATTTGATTTGAGGAGGGCATCAATGATAATATTTTTTGATATTCCAAATATTTTTACCTGGTATGTTAGGAGAGGGGGAAAAGCGAATATGGTTAAATTCTTGAGGAAATGGGTCGCAACAATGGCTCCTTTTACCCCCCATTTGGCAGAGGAGATGTGGGAAAAAATTGGCAATGGCTTAGTTTCTCTTCAAAAATTTCCAGAGCATGAAGAAATTGATGAAAGAATAATAAAGGCGGAGGAAATTTTGATTAAAACGATTGAGGATATTGAGGAAATAAGGAAAGTTACTCTAATTAAAGGAGAAAAAATATATATTTATATTGCTCCAAAATGGAAATGGAAAATTGCAGAAATGGCCACAGAAATGAGTAGAGAAGGTAAATTAGATATTAAAAAATTGTTTGAAAAGGCAAGGGAAATGAATGTTGATATGAAAGAAGCGAGTAAATTCATATCAAAAATTGTTGAAGAAGTAAAAAAAGAGGAATTCTTTTACATAGATGAAAAAGAGTATTTTGAGAATGCAAAAGATTTCATTGAAAAAGAGCTGGATGCAAAAGTGGAAATATATGGAGAAAATGAAGGAGTTGATAAAGGAGATAAAAGAAAGCAATCAATGCCATACAGACCCGCTATTTATATAGAATAAAAAATTTTTAAAAATATAAAAAGGGAAGAGGGTTAGAAGTTTATTATGAATACGCTTATTCTATCTGTCGTTGTCTGGCCACTGCTATCATATGCAATCGCTTTTATTTCATGCATTCCTATTGCTCTTTCATCCCATGTCCATGAATATGGCTCACTTGTATCTGTGAATTTAAGAACATTATCAATATAGAATTCTACTTTAGCTATGCCTGTTGTTGAGGTTGCAGTTGCTTCAATTGTTATTCCTCCTATTATTACTGGAATCGGCAATGGAATTATTTCTCTATCAAAGATATACAATGCATTTCTTGGTTTAACTATGCTTACTGTTGGTGGGGTTGGTGCTGTTATTGTAAATGTTCCATCACTTGTATCACTTGCCTTATTTCCAGCACTATCTTTTGCAATTATTTTAACCATATAGTTGCTTCCATATGGTAAACCTGTGGTATTCCAATTATATGATCCAGTATTTGGAATATTGCTTGCTATTACATTCCAGGTTAAGCCCGCATCATTGCTATATAGCAAATCAATGCTTGCAATTCCTATATTATCGCTTGCTGTCCATCTTATTGTTATTATTCCTCCTAATACCTCGCCACCATTTGGATATACTACTTTAACTGTTGGCGCTGTTTTATCTATCTTGAAGACAGTTATCTTTGCTGGTGTTTCAACAATGCATGAGTTGCTCACTGAATAATATTCTATTGTATGTGTTCCTTCTGATGTAAATGTAAATGGTCCAACATAATTCTGCCATTCTCCTCCATCAATGCGATAATATGTTTCTTTAACTCCGCATATGTAAGCATTTGCTACCAGTTTAATTTGCACATTGCTTGTGTACCATCCATTTTCACCCATTGTTCCATCTATTATGCAAGTTGTTACTGGCATTGAATATGCGATTCCAAAGCTGCAGGATTTAATTGATTCTGTTGCTCCTAAGGTATCAACTGAATAGTATTCAACTGTGTAAAGCCCTTCTGTTGAAACAGTTACTGGCCCAGTGTAATTTTGCCATTCTCCTCCATTTATTCTATATCTTGTATATGCAACTCCATCCGCATCTGTTGCATCCAGATAAATTGTAACTGGTCCAATATACCAGTTATTGCATCCAAGTGGTCCAAAGCATGAGCAAGTTGTTACTGGTGGGAAGCCTGTTTTTGTTGATATGGTGCTATCTTTATAATCGTTCGTTGAGTTTATATCTCCTGTGA
The DNA here is from genome assembly GCA_014361195.1 of Thermoplasmatales archaeon. Lineage (NCBI taxonomy): Archaea > Methanobacteriati > Thermoplasmatota > Thermoplasmata > Thermoplasmatales > Thermoplasmatales archaeon. The sequence continues at coordinate 35,492 of JACIWA010000008.1, forward strand.
GCAATGTTGTTACTTCTATTGAATAAACTCTCTCAACCAAAGCGGTAAATGGCGGGAATGTGATCTGTCTTTCTTCTCCTGCCTCTAAATCATTTACTCTCAAAGTTTCCTGGTAAACAATATCTTCCTTTGTGATTTTTATTATTTCAACATCATCAATATACCATCCTTCATAATTTCCAGTATCATCACTGACAAATAAGAATGCAATTGCTATCCTTCCTGTTGTCTTATTTACATAGCGCGTTATATCAATTTTTTCCTCCTCCCATCCGCCGCCAATGCTTCTGCCTGTATAATACCTGATGAGGGTGAAGCGATAGCCATCTGCGCTTACCGCCAATATTCCATAATCTTTGTTGTCCTCTATCTCGTACCATTGCTTCCATTTCAATATCACCTGCACTGCTCCGCCCACATTTATCATAGGTGATACCAACCAGTTAAACATACTAGGTAGATATCTTCCAAGTGTTTCATTTCCACAATACCATGAATGGCTTGGGCTTGCATACCTTCTTGTGCTTATATGCCACAAATCATATTGTGGATTTCCATAGGCATCAAGATGGAACCATCCATCTTCCCCACTTTCAACATCATCACTGAAAACTGTGGTTGTTTTTGTTGTATAAATCTTGCATCTGACATCAAATGTTTCTGTTGTTGTTCCATAGTTCTTTACTGTTGCCTTAATTGGATAGTTACCTGGCTCGTAAAGGAGTTCTGCGGTAACTTTAACATTGTCTATTTCCCAGTAGTAGCAATTCCACTGCATAGCGGGGCCATAATAATGCCATCTTATTATTACAGTCTGGCCGAGGTATGGTGTTAAATCAATTGTTACGAGTTCTCCTGGTCCATAGGGCGAGTGGCTTTCATCCCAGTGCAACAAGTTAGTCCATGTTAATCCACCGTTTGTGCTTATATCTACATCTGCATAGTCCTTTCCTGGACCTACTACAGTATCTGATGCGTCATTATATGCGGTTACAAATTCTAAAAATGCGGATTTATATCCAGTTAAGTTAATTGGCGGGGACCATAGCTCTGTGTCCATTGTCTTTCCTGCGCCAAATTTATATTTATCAGCAAGAGCGCAATAGCCATCTCCTCCCGCATAGTTTGTTCTGCCCCATTCATCATTTCTCTTCCATCTTCCTCCAGGATCTCCATTTTCTACAACTCTCCAGCCAGCGGGCGGGAATGTTCCTTCAAATTTTTCATCTAGCAGGGCTATGGTGCGTGGTGGATAATCTACTGATTTAACTCCAACATCCCTTATGTTCAATATCTGAATTAAAGCCTCTGTTGCATTGTTTGTATTGTTTTCATCTACTGGCAAGCGTGTTTCCACATTAATTATGTAATAAACTCCTTCTTCCGCAAAGTTAAACGGGCTAAATGTTACATATACGGTTTCTCCAGCAGATATGCCTGGAATTGTTTTATTTTCTTCAAACAACCAGGTTGGAGAATATAAAATTACGTCATCAAGACAAACTCCCCTTTCTCCCCACTGGGTCTTATAGTAATTAAATCTTATTGAAATGCTCTGCCCCGCATATGAAGATAAATCAATGGTGAATCTATACCAAGCGCTGTCTGCTAATTCATTAGCTTCTGTTTGATTTAGTTGCATTAATACCGTCCACTCTTCAGCCTCCTGGGTTGGAGCAACGCTTACATTGAAGTACTCTCCAGAGGAGAAGGTACCTTTTCTGAGTAGCCAGAACTCCAAAACAATGGTTCCGCTTGGTATGGAGATAACTGGGGATGCCATGTAGCTTCCTGCCGGATATGTTGGAATTGTAGATGCGGAATACATTCCACTGTGAGCATAAGTTGAATTCCTTACCCATTGGGTTACCTGCGATCCCCAGTAACCCAGTTTCCATCCTGCAGGTGGCCATGAAGTTTCGAAGCTCTCATTTAATTTAATATCTTTCTTTCCTATTAATAAATTAACTGGAATATTTGTTAAATCAAAATTTCCGAAGTTCTTTATTGTTGCATTTACCGCGTGATAGCCAGTGCATACAATTTCATATGGATAATTAATTGATATTGCCCCTGCATCATATATATTGTCTATATCCAAAATCATTGTTTTTTCATTGTTTCCACTATTTTCATCTCCTTCCATCAATGTTTTTACAGACAAAACATATTTTCCTTCCTGCTCAAAGTTGTACGGGCTGAATTCAACATATGTTGAGGTGTATGCATTCAGGTAATCAATTATCTTTTCTTCTCCTTGTAGGAATGTAGAATTATAAACCGCTACATCATCTATGAATATGTGAGCACCCGCAAGATTTACTTTATGATTGAATTTTATATAAATGGTTTGTCCAGCATATTGAGATAAATCAAGAACAAATTCATACCATTGCTGATAGATTAATGAATTTATCATATTGTAATCCATGCTGAGCAATAATGTCCATGGCCCGCTCTGACTTGTGGAAACGCTCACATTGAAGAAATCACCCTTTTTTGCAGAAGGATATCTCATCAGCCAGAATTCAAGCAGGGCTCCACTTGGAATGTTTATTCCAGGAGTTATCATATATCTTTCTCCCTCGTAAGCTTGTGTTGAATATACTGAGTAATTTCCGCTGTGCTTATAAGCGCTGACTTGTACCCAATATTTGGTTCCACTTTCTATTCCAAATATCCACCCATCTGGTGGAACTGTACCCTCAAATCCTTCGCTAAATATTTTGGAAACAACGCGATATATTGAGCAATTTACTGGAACATTTGTCTTTCCAATATTTCCAAAGTTTGTTACAGTTGCATTCACCGCATATGAGCCAACTGGCTCAACATAGGATGGATAATTAATTGCGGTTGCTCCAACATCATCTATGTCATTTATTATAAGGTTTATTTCTCTGTAATCATTATTTGGATATTCATCAGATTGATTAATTAATTCCGCAGTTATGTTTATTGCATATGTATCCTCAATAGTTACTGTCCATGGGTCAAATATTACATATATTTGCTCTCCAACAGCCAAGCCACTGAAAACTTTTTCATCTGTAAATACTATATTATCTGATAAATTCCTTATTGTGCAATTTACAATGAATTCTCCTGCTGGCATATTTCCATAGTTTGAAACTGTTGCATTTACTTCATATGTTCCAGTGAATTGTGTTCCAGTTGGATAGTTAATTGAAACAACCGCAATGTCATAAAAGTCTTTCAATTCAATTGTTATTTCCTGGTAATCATTATGTGGGTTGGCATCGTCCTCTACGAATGCGGTAACATTTATCCTATATGTATCTTCAATTTCTCCTATCCATTCACCAAATTCAACATATATTTCTTCGCCTGGAGATAAGCCTGGAATAATTTGCTCCTCTGTGAATACTATCCCACCCGTTGAATTCTTTATTGTACAATTTACTTTTATATCTGATAAATTCGCTATTCCTTCATTTGCTATTGTTGCATTCACTCTGAATGATGTGTTTAAGTTATAAATTCCAGTTAATGGTGAATTTATTGCTTTAACTCCCACATCACTCACACCTTGCAGGGCTATTATTTTTGTTGTATAATTGTTTGTTTGGTTTTCATCCTGGCTCAGCATTGTTGTCACATTTATCAGGTAAACGCCCGCCCCGCTTTTAATAATCCACTCAAATTCAACAAATTCCTCACTTCCAGGTGGGAGTGTAATTGGTGAATCTTCCTCGGCAGAGAATACTTCTTCAAGTGTGTAATTTACTGATACTTTTACATTATCTATCATCCAGTACCATCCCCAGAGTCCAAAGTCCCAGTATTCCCACATTATCTTTATTGTTTTTCCTGCTGCATATGGAGTAATATCATATGCCATGTGTCCCTCGGTATCTGAGGTATAAGTTACCAATGTGACTTCGTTCCATGGGTCACCTGGCTCCACTGGTTTCTCCAATATCTTAACTTTTCCATGGCCCAAAGGAATATGCTTATAAGAGTGATCAAATTCAAGCAAAACTTTTTGTGCACCAGTAAAGGTCATCTCTGGGGTAATCAATTGCTCAAACATTTCTTTATCTGATTCCGGTAATGCTGGATTTGGTGGGCCGAAGTAATCACTATCAACAATCATGAATGGCGGCAGGCATCCTCCTTCTGGTTGTTTCAATCCTGGGTTCAAGTGTGTCCAGGTTGCGGGAATATCTGTTCCTGGGTAGTTTCCTGGAGAGCCACCATTAACAATTGTCCAGCCAGTTGGCAAGCCATTTGAAAAATCTGCGAATAACACTATTGAAGGTGTAATAATCTTGTATATTGTGCAGTTTACTGGAATATTTGATTGTGGAATGTTTCCGAAGTTCTTTATTGTTGCATTTACTTTCAGCGATTCTGGCAGTAGAATTGAGCCAGTTGGATAATTGATTGATATCGCTCCGACGTCATGAATATCCTTTACTTTTATCGCTCTCTCATATACATCATTTACAATATTTGTATCTCCTTCCAATCTTGTCTTTATCCTTATATAGTGGATTCCTTCCGCAAAGTTGTGTGGGCCAAATTCAACATAATTTTCTTCACCCGCATTCAGGTAAACTGATTTATCTTCTCCAAATACTAAATCCGCGGAGTATACACTCACATCATCAATGAGGATATTTCCTGTATTTCCTGATAGCCAGTTGAATCTTATCCATGTATTATTTCCTGCATATTTGGATAAATCGAGTGTTACTAAATACCATACATTAGTCCCCAATTTATTTAGCTCACTGGCACCGAGAACCAACAAATTCTCCCATGGCCCATTCTGACTTGTTGTGCTAATGCTTATATTGAGGAATTCACCAATCTTACGCTTTTGATTATAATTATAAAGCCCAAATTCAAGGATATAACCTTTCCCGCTCGTCAATGTTATCTGAGGAGTTGTTAGGTATCTTTCTCCAGCTGCTTGATAGCCCTGTGCAGAGCCAGGGGTAGAGAAATAGGGTATTGCGACTCTTCCCCAATTAACACTACCACTGATTCTTCCTGTTAACCATCCCGGTGGTGGGAATGTAGTGTTAACAAATCCTTCATTTAATATTGTGGAGTCAATCTTGTATAATGAGCAATTTACTGGAATATAGGTAGATACAGTTCCATAATTCTTTACTGTTGCATTTATTATATGTGGGCCAGATGATATTATTATGCCTGCTGGTGGATAATTTATTTCTTTTACTCCTCCGTCATATATATTCCTTACTTCAACAAATTTTTCTTTGTAGTTATTTCCTGCGTCTTCATCTAGGCTGAATCTTGTCTCCAGCCTTACTAAATAAAGGCTCTCAACATTAATTGGCACTGGGCCAAACTCAACATATTTTATTTCCCCAGGAGCTATTGGACCAATATTTGTATCACCCGCAAGAGCTAATGATTTTGATTTAACAGTTACTCCATCTATATAAATGAAGGCACCAGTTCCTGGTTTATAGTTGCGGAATCTTATTGAAATGCCCTGCCCCTCATATGAAGATAAATCAACAGTAATTATATACCATGCTGTCGACATCGCACCTAATACAGTGCTGTTAATGGTTAGCACAGTTTCCCAATTACCTCCAGATGGCTGAACTTCCACATTTAAAACTTCACTGGCATTTGGAGTGCCGGATCTTCGCAAATAGAATTCAAGAGTTGTTAGCGTTCCAGGTGGCAAACTTATTGGGGGTGATTGGAGATATCTATCTCCTAAAGTAGAATTTGATACCGCGGAGTATCCTCCATCAGCGTAAGAAGAGCCACTCCACCACCACTGAGTTGTACCGCTGATGACTCCTCTTGTCCATCCAGGCGGCGGGAATTGAATATGTTCGAAGCTTTCATTAAGGAATATATCAAATTTATAAACCGTGCAATTTATTGGAACATTGTCAATAGGAACATTTCCAAAGTTCTTTATTGTTGCATTCAATGTATGATAGCCAGGTGATATTGCATCAGGTGGATAATTGATTGAAACAACACCAACATCATATATATTCTGTACATTAAATGAAGTATTCTTGTAGTTATTTCTTGCATCTTCATCTTCCGCTAAGTTTGTTGAAACATTTATCGCATAATACCCTTCTTGCTCAAAGTTAAATGGACTGAATTCAACATATTTATATTCCCTGGAGTTCAAATTAACTTGCTTCTCGTCTTCAAAAATCAGGGTAAGCTCACTGCTCTCCTTTAACATCACATCATCTACGGACAGGCTCCAAGCTGTTTCTTTAACACTGTAGCAGTGGAAACCGATATAATAAATTCCATCACTCGGAACAGTAAACCAAACATTTGTCTGTCTATAAGAAGGGACGGCCATGCGATAACCATTCCAAATCCTTGTTGTCATGCTTGAAGAATTTTGAGCACTTCCAAACCAGATATCCATGCTCTCCAAGCCCATTGGATAGGCTGTTACCCACCAGAATGATAGATTGTAAACATAACCCGCTTTCAAATTCAAACCAGGAGTGAAAAGCCAATCATTCGCATCAATGACTGCACCAGATCCAGGATAATTAACACAATAAGGAGGACTGCGCCCGCCTGTGGATAAACTCCAAGTTACGAGGTCTCTGTTTGTGTCTTCAACCGCCCACCCTGGCGCAGATCCTGAATCAAAATTCTCATTTAGCAACGGTTGTTCTTTGAAGCTGAAATTGTACACTGAGAGATGGACCGACAAATTTGTTTGGTATGTATTTCCGTAATTTGCTACAGTTGCATTTACCGAATATGAGCCTGTTGGCTTAACTCCTGTTGGAGAATTTACTGAGCTTACTCCAACATCTATTACCTTTCTTACTTCGAATGTTAAATTTTGCCAGTCATTGTCTTGATACTCATCTCCCTCAAGTTTTGTTGTAACATTTATTGCATAAAATCCATTGCTTGCGTTCCATGGATCAAATTCAACATATGTTTGCTTTCCTGACTCTAAGCTTATTGTTTTCTCATCATAATGAACCAATTCTGCATTCCATGAATAAACAATTACATCGTCAACATACATTCCTTCATATTCATTGTTAGCATCTGATACCCATGTAAATTTAATTCTTACCTGGTGTGTTAAATCTATATATTTTTCTATCGGAATTCTGACCCATCCTCCTCTTCCAATACAGTATGAGATGTTTGTTTTAACCTCATTCCATGTTAAACCATTATCATCGCTGAGATATATTGTTCCATAATCCATATATCCTGAAGGGTCATAAGCAGTTGATCTCCATTCTCCATCCGCCCAGATCCATGCTTCAAGAATTGCATGATCCCTGCCTAACAAATTAATTGGTTTTGAAATCAAACTATCATTTGCATTTCTACCATACTGCAGTTGAGACGTGCACTTAAATGAATGATTTTGACTATTATATCTTGCAGTTGAAATTGTCCATGTATCTCCATCACCATTTCCATCCACTGCTGTCCAGTTGGTGGAGCCACTTTCCATATCATCAAAGAAATGAATTACTTTTGTTAGCTTATATATTGAAAGCTCTACACTGAAATTGCTTTGGTCATTTAATCCTGTATTTTCAATTGTTGCATTTACTCTATAAGTTCCAGGTGCAATAATTTGTCCTGGTTTTGGCTCATTTATGCTTTTTACCCTCACATCATTATCGCGTATTGTTCCTGGCTTTACCGCAATCTCTGGATCACCAAGTAGATTTATCTCATAATAGCACCATCTCATACAATCTTCTTGCAAGCGATATAAATTATATTCTTTTGAAAGCTGGTTCGCCTTTCCTAACTCCCTTATATTTTCTCCAAATATTACATGGAAGAACGCCCTGTCATATGCCTGGCTCGGGCCGTCTGTGGAATGGTGTCGTCCCCATCCATAGTTGGCATTCATTATAACTGCAAATGGCCCGTTTGGATGATTAACAAGTTTTTCCGCAATACAATCATCGATTGTGAAGTGTCCCGCAAGGCAGGCCTGTGAATATACAAAGAAATAATTTGTATTTCTCAAAAGATGCAGATCTCTATCAGTGAATCTCATTACTCTATCAACTTGTCCATGTCCCAAATGGTTTATTATATGAACTCCTCTATTAATATTGACCGCTAAATCCGCTACACCCCAACTATAGCCATACGCATCATACAATGTGCTTATATTATATTCATCCCCTGGAATACCCACTGTATAGTAGCCATTTGCATTTGAGCCATTTCTTATCTCTTCTTTATAACTAGATGCATATCGGGCAATTCCTCCAAATCCAAGGTATTCTCCGCAAAGCAATACATTGTTAAGATATGGATCCTGGGAAGCATCATATTCAAGCGTTTTCCTAACAAAGTTTGAAAGCTCTTCCGCATTTTCAACTGGTGCCCTTCCAACATATACCTCTGCTACTAAGTCGACGTCTCTTCCTCCTGGCCCATCATTTGGCTCTCCCCAGTAGCTATCTCCATCGCTGTTATAGTCTCCATCAAGGCAGGCATAGTATAAATCCGACTCTATATCTGCACGGCTACTTGTAGGATCTCCCGGGCGTACCTCAACATATAACGCCCTATGAGGAACAACACTTACATCTCCTCCAAGCAATACATATTGAGTATGCCATTCCTGATATGCCCACTTTATGAAATTTCTTATCTTTTCTGGATTATCCCTGCCAGCAAAGTTTGAATAAATATATTCAACTGTTACAATTGTTGCATTCATTCCCTTTGCAATCTTTGAATTCATCAATGTGGTAAAGTTATAAGGGCCAGGTGCATTTTTTAATTCTTCATTTGTTATAATAACATATTCACATGTATGGGTGGCATATTTTGGGTATGTTAAAATTTCTTTTGGATTATTAACTATTTTTGTAACTAATTCTCTATCCGCTTCTATACCTCTATATAATTCATTTATCTCCCCTTCTTTCAATTCAACAATCAGCTCCATCGTTGTATATAGATATATTTTGTTGATGGATTCCAATGTACGGGATACAGGTTTAGAGTTACTACTGGAAAGCCTTTTACATATTGAGTTGTTACTTCTTCATAAAGGCGACCTGGATATATTTCACTTGAGCCATATATTTCCTCTTTTTCCTTTATTGCCTGTTCCTCGCAAATATCAATTCCAAGCGGAACAGGCATTGACCTTGGAGCAATCCTTGCCTTTCCTATTAAAACCGCTTCCCTCGCAGCAACCTTTATTTCCTTTACTTCTGCTCCATAGGGTAGCAATACATTCACTGGCTTTACAGGAATTGCGGGTTCGCCAGCATTACCTACAATTGGCAAATCCATAGCAATATTTACATATTCCTGTCCATCAATAGATACAGCTTCCAATTTTGGTTTTGTAAATTCAAATTGCATTCTTATTGCATTTGCTGGCTCTGGTTTTGTTATTACTGTGCCTTCTTTTGGTGGCTCAATCGCATTTATTGGCAATGCCATAGAGCTCATTACTAACGCCAACACAACACATACGCTTATTCCTGCTTTTTTTCCTTTCATTTTATCTGCCTCCGTTAGGATAAATTAACAAAAAAATATATAAGTTTTATTGGGAAAATATAGGAGAAAATGGCAATTTTTTTTCAATGTAGGTAAAATATTTCCAATTTTTACTTTATTCTTATATCAGAAAATTTTACAGGAGAAATAAAACATTTCTGAAAAATTTGTGCGGACTATAAATAAAGATGATGCACTTCCTTAACTCCATCTAATTTTGCTATTTTTTTAATTGTTGCAGGGGATAATGGGTTTTCAGTAATTATATAGGCGCAATTTTTCTCATCTTTTTCTTCTATAATCACTTCCGCTATGCTAACCCCTTCTTCCGCAATTAGCTTGGCAATTGGAGCTAATATTCCCGGTCTATGAGGGTCATCTACATATATTTCCAGTACATTCCAATTATCAATAAGTGATGCCAAGGATTTCAAATCACATTTTGGCTTTATTTTACTAAATATTTTTTGAAGATAGGGATCTTCTTCTATCATTTTTATTGTCACATCCACACTCTTTATATTTACACCCGCTGATTTCGCAATTCCTAATTTAGATATCTTTATTTCCCCACAGTAGATATTTCCTTTCTCTACTCTTAAACCATAATCAAGCAATTTTCTGGCTACTTTTGCTCTTGCCAGATATTTTTTAAAATGTGCCAATATTTTATCCCGCATCGCCATTATTTGGGAATAAAATTTTAATATTAAAAATTAACTTCTGAGAATTTCCGAATGTTTAAATAAGAAGATTTGAATGGGTAATTCTGTTATTCTCTCAGATACCCTTTTAATTTTTCCATCAACCAAATTATAAGCTTGTTTTTTTAGAATCCCTTCCCACATGGGTGAATAGAATGTTTTTAATCTCTGGCAAAACACTCCTGTTTCCGCAAGTCTTCTTAACTGATAATCTAAAAACTTGTTTTTGCTCTCTTTTAAAGAAGTGCTAGCCATTGGAATAAAATTTTTATAGTAGTTCTATAAATAAAAATATGCCTGAAATAAGGGAAGTGGCTCTGAGAGAGTGGGAAAGAATTTCCTCTCATTCACACATTCAGGGTCTTGGTTTAAAAAATGGAAAAGCACTTCCTGTCGCTGATGGAATGATTGGACAAGAAGAGGCAAGGGAAGCTGCTGGAATACTGGTTAAACTTGTAAAAGGAGGGAAATTTGCGGGGAGGGCGGTTTTAATTGCGGGGCCACCTGGGACTGGAAAAACTGCGCTGGCACTTGCTGTAGCAAAGGAGCTTGGGAAGGATGTTCCATTTGTTCCGCTTGCTGCTTCAGAAATCTATTCTGCGGAAATGAAGAAGACGGAGTTTTTAACTCAGGTGCTGAGGAAGGCAATAGGTGTAAAAATAAGGGAGATGAGGAAGGTTTATGAAGGAGTTGTTAAGGGAATTGATATAAAAACTCAACCACATCCCTATAATCCTTATCAGAGAATACCCTCTTCCGCAATTGTAACAATAGCAACAACTGAAGAAGAGAAGAAGCTATCAATGGATGAAGATTTTGCCCTTCAATTTATCCAGCAGAACATAGGAGAGGGAGATATTATTCAAATTGATGTTGATGGAGTGAGAGTAGCTAAACTGGGAAAGGCGGAGGAATATGTAAAAAAGGAAGGTCTTGATTTATCTTCAACAAAAGCTTTGCCAGTACCAGATGGGCCTGTTGTAAAAAATAAAGAATTTGTCTATACATTAAGCCTGCATCACATGGATATGATAAACTCAAGGCGAAGCGGGGATATTTTCAGCTTATTTTTTGGAGAAAGAGAGAAGGAAATAGATTCAGAATTGAGAAGGGCTATAGATGAAAATGTTAAAAAAGTGGTTGAGGAAGGAAGAGCGGAAATATTGCCAGGCGTTGTTTTTATAGATGAATGCAGTATGCTTGATATAGAAACCTTTGCTTTTCTTAACAGAGCAATGGAGCAGGAGCTTGCTCCTATAATAATTTTTGCAACAAATAGGGGAATAACAGAAATAAGAGGGACAACAATAAAAGAGGCTCATGGAATGCCTCTTGATTTGCTTGATAGAGTTTTAATAGTAAATACAAAACCATATTCTGCGGAGGAAATAAGACTAATAATAAAGGAGAGAGCAAAAATTGAAAAAATAGAAATGGATGAGGAAGCTTTAGATTTCCTTACAGAGCTTGGCACTAAAACATCATTGAGGCATTGCATCCAGTTGCTTGCACCCTCATATGAAATAGCAAAAGAGGCAAAGAGGAAAAAGATAACAAGAGAAGATGTTAAAAGAGCTTCACAGCTGTTTGTTGATGTGAAGCAATCTGTTGCATATCTGCAAAAATTAGAAAAGGAAATGCTGAAGTGAGAAAATGAAAGGATACAGCATTTCAATAAAGCAGATTGGAGATAAAACAGTGGTGGAGATAAATGGGAATTTGCCAGAAGAGGAAATAGAAAGGATAAAAAAGAGATATAAAGATGCAGAGATTTTTTTAAATGGAAAAAAAATAAGCGGAAAGCAAAAAATTGTTGAGCTTGAGACAAGAAAATTGCGATAAAATATAAAAGCATTTTTATTTTACTTCATGAAAGGAAAATTTATAACAATTGAAGGAATAGATGGTTCTGGAAAGACAACAATTGCAAAAATTTTGCATGAAAAAATTCCCAATAGTGTTTTAACATATGAGCCAACAGATGGATGGATTGGAAAAATGATAAAAGGAGCAATAAGTAAGGATGTAGATGGAATAACAATTTCCCTTCTTTTCTGTGCGGATAGAAATGAGCATTTAAAAGAAATAAGAAAATGGCTTGGTGAGGGAAAAATTGTTATATGCGATCGCTACTTTGACTCAACCCTTGCATATCAGAAAGAGCAATTGAAATTTGAAAATGCGGAGAAATGGCTTTTAAACTTGCAACCGTTTTTAATAAAACCAGATTTAACTATTTTGCTAAAAATAGAGCCAAAAAAGGCAATGGAAAGGATAAAGAGGAAAAAAGTTTTTTTTGAAAATGAGGAGTTTTTGGAAAAAGTTCAGAAAAATTATCTGGAGATGGCAAAGGAGGAGAGGTTTTTTTTGATAAATGCGGAAAAAAGCATAGATGAAATAGTGAATGAATGCTTAGAAGAAATAAAGAGAAGAAAAATTATTTGATTTCTATCTCCTCATTTGGCTTCATTATTATTACTTCCGCTTCCCTTACCGATTTTTTAAACTCCTCTGGATCGCATCTTATTAAATCAAAGGTATTGTAATGCATTGGAATTGCTATCTTTGGCTTTAAAAGCGAGACCGCAATCCCAGCCTGCCTTGCATCCATCGTATAGCGTCCCCCTATCGGTAAAAGGGCAACATATGGCTTATATATCTCACCTATAATTTTCATATCTGAAAAAATTGAAGTATCGCCCGCATGATAAACAGGCCTTTCAGTATCTATTATCAAGCCAGCGGGGCAAGTATTACCAGATGAATGAAAAGCGGGAACCATATAAATTTCAGTATTCTTAATTTTGATTCCTCCTCCTATATTTATTCCCTCCGCCTCCGCCCCCTTGCTCTGGGCATAGCATGCGATTTCATGAATTGCGACAATCTTTGCATTATTCATTTTTGATATCTCAATTGCATTTCCTAAATGGTCATCATGGCTGTGTGTAACCGCAACTATATCAACTTTTATATTGCTCACTTTCTCCTTGCAGAGAGGATTTCCTTCTATAAATGGGTCAACTATAATCCTGTCCCTCCCTTCTATTATAAAGCAGGAATGACCGAGCCATTTGATTTTCATGAGGATAAAATAGAAAAATAAGAAAAATTTTTCTATTGTGGAAATAAGCGATGAAATAAAAATTGAATTTATGGAAGGAGTGTATAAGCCAGAGGAGGATAGCTATTTGCTGTTAAGGAGCATAGAAATAAGCGGGAGGAAGGCTCTTGATATGGGATGTGGTTGCGGAATAATTGCCCTTCATCTTGCAAAAAATGGTTGTGATGTTGTTGCGGTGGATATAAATGAAAAAGCTGTTGAAAATACAATCAGAAATGCAAAAATTAATGGAATAAATTTGAGATGTTTTAAAAGCGATTTATTTGAGGATATAAATGAGAAATTTGATATGATAACATTTAATCCTCCCTATCTGCCAACAAAAAAGGAGGATGTTGCATGGGATGGGGGAAAGGATGGAAAGGAAATAATAGAAAAATTTTTGAAAGAAGCAAAAAATTATTTGAATAAGGGAGGAGTGATATATATGGTTATGAGCAGTTTTAATAAAATAGAAAAAATTATAGGAAAATTCAGGGAATATGAATTTGAGAAAATCTCTGAAAAAAGATTTTTCTTTGAAGCAATATATGTTTATAAGATAAAGTTAAAGTCATAAAAAATATAAGGAAATAAGATTGATGAAAAAGATCTAACTCTATGGGGCTAGTAGTGATATTCTTTTTAGCAAGGTAAATGCATATACTCTCCCCAATCCATATAAATGGAAATGAGCAATTTAAGTCTGAAGGGGGCAAGCAGCTCAGGAACAAAGGCGATACTTTATTGAAAATACAGATGCATATAAGGAAATGTATCTAGGGTGGAGAGCATCATATATCTCTCATCTAACAAATGGAAAAATTCGCATTTGCCTGCGCAATCCCTAAATGAATTCTTATGGGCATATGCTTTCCTTGCAAAGAGGGGCATATTCTCATAGCTAATTTTATAGAGTAGAAGATTGTGAGGTTTATGAGAAAGATGGATGTAATATTCAACTATTCGTTAATTCGCTAATAATAAAATGATAGTGATAAATTCCATTCTCTATAAAAATTTGGTAGGTGCATTTTGCTGAAGCGATGTCATTGACTGCTGTTTTTATAATGAAATAGAATCAGAGCTATCCTCTGTCCTTATAACCCAATCTTAAACTCTTGGAAAGAGAGATAAAGTAAGCAAAAATATTGTATTTCTTTCATGGAATAATAAAGATTTAAAAAGCGAGACTCTGAAAGAATGAAGAAGAAATTTTAATTCACTCCAGAATTGTATACTTCTCCCTAATTACGCAGAATATCCCTAACCCTCTCCCTAAATTCCTCCAAACTTCCTTCATTGATTATAACAATATCCGCCATAGCAATCACCTCCCCAAGCCCCCATGCAAGTTCTTTTTTCTCCCTTTCCCTGAATTTTTCAATGCTCATCTCATCTCCATATCTTTTCCTTTTACAAATCCTTTCATATCTTGTAGCTGGGGAGGCATGTATTGCAACAACTATTAGCTCATCTATTTTTTCTTTGAAGGCATTGACTTCCTCCATGCTTCTTATTCCATCTATAACAAAAAAATCTTCCTTAATTTTGGATAAGCACCTTTTTGCCCAATAATCTAGCCCATATTTCTTTCTCATTTCATCCGCAATATTTCCAGTGATTTCATCACTCAAAGGCAAATTTCTTTTAATTACTTCTTCCCTTACCTCATCACCCATGCTTATTACCTTTATCCTCATCTCCTTAGCAACATTTATTGCTTCTGTTTTCCCTGCGCCCGGCATGCCGGTAAATGCGATTGCTTTCATGCTAAATTGGATATTACAACTGGTTTATTTTTTTCTATTTCATTTACTTCCCTTACTTCTATTTTCATTCCCTGCAATTTTTTCTCAAATTCTTCCTTTATTTTTTTCTTTAAAATTTCCTTTCTGTCTTCGCTTTTATCAATTACAAGATTTATTATTATCTCATCCTCGCTAACCTGAACAATCTGGAATTGATCAATTGAAAATCTTTGAAATGAATACATTACTTTTGCTGGAATTCCAGTTATTGTAAAAGGTGGAATTATTTTTCCACTTGGCAATATAATTGAATCTGCTTTTCTTCCCTCTATTCTCTCTATAATTGGAGAGTTTATTCCACATCCACATTTACTCTTGATGGGAGTTATGAAATCATTTAAGCCATCATATCTTATTATAGGAGTTGCATTTCCATATAGCTTTGTAACAACTATTCTTCCTGTTTTATCTGTTGGCTCATTATTTTCATCAACTACTTCAACATGGACCATATCATAATGCAAGTGATATTTTCCTCTCTTGCATTCATAGGCAATAGGCCCGCCTTCTGTTGAGCCATATACATCATATACTCTTGCATTGAATGCTTCTTCAATATACTTCTTTGTATATTCATCCAGCACCGCACCTGATGATGCCATAACTTCTGGCTCTATTTTAAGCCCTTTCTTATTTTTAATTATTGCAAGAGCCCTAAGCGAGGATGGATATCCACCTAGGAATTTTGGATCAAATTTTTCAATTTTTTCAGCCATCTTTTCCACTTCCTCGCCCACATGAAGAATCTGGAGATTATTTAATTTAAATGGCAAGCATCTCCTCAAATAAAATTCTTCAATTGCATCAGGGGCTAGATCCGCAATTATGCTCATCCTGTCCTTCATCCAATTTACATCATATTCCCTTAGCTCCCTTAAAAAGCCCATCAATGCCTTTATTATTGTATAGAAATCAACATATATGCTAACCGGTTTTCCTGTTGAGCCTGATGTGCTTACAATGCTGTATTTTTTTCTTTTATCTGGAATAATTTTATCTGGAAAATTTTTTCTTATATCTTCTTTTTTTAGTATTGGTAAATTTTCAATGTTTTCAAGAGATATTGAATTTATGTCAATTCCCTTATATTTTTCCTTATATAATGGAATTTTCATTGCATATTTTATTATTTTTTTAAAGCATTTACTCCTGTATTTCTCTATCTTCTCCTCACTTTCAAACAGCCTATCAATATCTGAGATGTATAGTAATGGAATTTTTGCAAGAGTTAGCGGACCATATTTCACACATAGCCTCCTATCTTAAGAGTTGGGTCGCCGAGTAAAATCCATTCTTCAACAGTCTTTGCATCTGTTTGACCAATCTTTCCACTCATGAATTTATTTATATAATCCTTTATTGCATTTCCCCATGCCCTACCGAGAATCTCATCTCCATTCTTATAAACTTCAAAGAAGCGCAATTCAAGCCATGTGAGCAAATATTGTATGCAATCAGGTATGCCATCTTTATCACTATCTCCAATTGTCCCATAACCCAGACCAGTGCATCCAAAAGTTGCTATTGCCCCTCCGCTCGGCTCCTTGACAAACCACCAGCCCATGCATTCTGGCGAGGGCAACCAATACCATGTCTGATATGGCTTGCCAAGAATGTATTTAATTATTATTGTTTTTATGACATCTGTTGTACTCTTATAAAGAGAGGTATTTATCATGCTGTTGTGACATCCTCCTATTATTACCACTGGCAATTTCTCCCCGTTCTTAATCATCGGAATATGATATACATCAAGTGCCCATATGTATTTTCCATGAGGATTCTGGACAAAATCTTTAACAAACCATGCTTCAGGACTTCCATGTCCCGATAAATGAACAAATCCGCATCCCTGGCTAAGAGCATTTAAAACATTTCTCTGATTAACATTTCCTTGAGACCACCATATTTTGATTGCTTCAAAATCACTCAAAATTTCTGCAACTTTTTGATTTGCTATTTCTCCTTCATAATAATTATTTCCACTTATATCATTGAATGTATCACCACCAACCAAAACAACTCTTTTGAACCAATCCTTTCCATAAGTATTCTTTTCATAGTTGATTATTTTATTTACCACATCCCTCACTTCTTTTTCACTTCTGCAAGCTAATCTGCCAACATATACATCTGGATAAAAATCTCTTTTATCAACTCTCATTCCCTTCCATTCCGCAAATATTCCATTTCCATTGCTATCCCAGTCATCAAAGACAAGTGAGCCATTTTCATATTTATATATATCCGCAAAATATAAATCAGTTGTATAATTGCTCTCACTTCCATCATCAAGATTTGAATCTCTTGTTGGAACAAGCCATGTTTCACTTTTTATAGGAGAAGATAAACCACCTACAAGCATTACATATTTTATTCCCCATTCTTCAATTGCATTCTTTATGAAATACTTCACTTTTTCTGCATCATCTCTTCCCTGCATAGCTGATGGATGAGCATAAACTTCATCTGTTGTTACCATCTTTGTCTTTATACCAAAGCTCTCCTTATGCTCAACCAATGGCTCCAATTCTTCGACAAAATTTTTATGAGTTATTATGAGTAAATCATATACATCATTTGTAAATATGCTCTTTCCCAAGCTATATGAAACTTCAATCTTTATTTTTTCTGCATATATTATTTTCTTTTCCTCTGGTAAATAGCGAACTGGATAAGCATTTATTGAAACAAATATAGCTCTACTCTCGCCATTCAGCCCCACTCCTATATTATATGAAATCCAGTTTTCTGGATATATTTTTTCAATTTTTTCCTCATATTTTCCATTGCTCCAAATTGGCTCAAAAATTGCAACTGGTGAGCTAATCTTAATTTCCTTTTTTCCAGAAACAGTGAAATCTATTTTTTCTATTTTTGCATTTATTGGCAAAACCAAAACTTTATTTTCATATGGAAGAATTGGCTCCCCCGCTTGCATTATATATTCCTTTCCTTCCATTAAAATTCTTGTTTCCTCTCCTTGCACTATAACTGGCTCTTCAAATTTCATTTCAGTTGATATTTTCCTTTCATTGCTTATACTTGCAAATGCGCTCGTCACTAAAAAAGCAGATAGAATAATAATTATTATTTTCTTCATGATGAGAAATACAGAACTTTTACAAAAATATTTCTATTTCCCCTCCCTCCCTTGCATTAAAATATTTGCCCGCATTTCCCTGATTAATTGCAATTTCAAGAAAACCACTGCTTGAACAAACCGCTATTACTTCCCCAACTTTTGCATATCCATATGAAGGATAAAGTTTTACTTCCCTCTCAATTTTCCCAATCTTAACAACAAATTTTTCCTCTTCAAGCTTAATATTCGTTATTATATTCCCAAATCGATCAATGAATAAAATTTTACCCTTTATTTTATTTCCCTCCTCAAGTGGCTCCCCGAAATCAAAATCAACATACTCATCCACCTTCCTCCCCAACTTGCCTGCATCCTCCCCCTTGGAAAGGCGGGCGGCGGCTGGAGCAAAAACATCCCTTCCGTGAAAGACGCTTGAAACCCTTTCATTTATAATTATCTCATATATATTTTTTATGCCCATTCTTTTGGCGGAAGGAATTAGCAATCCATTATCTGGACCAACAAAATAGCAGTTTCCGCAATCAATTATAATTGGCCTCCTCTCTGTTCCAACTCCAGGGTCAACAACTCCAACATGTATCGCATTTTTAAAGTAAGGAGAGATGGAATAAATTATAAATGCTCCCTCCACTATCCTCTGGGGCTTTATCTCATGGGTAACATCAACAATTTTTGCATCTGGATTTATTGAATATATCTTTCCCTTCATTTCAGCAGCATATTCCCAACCTATATCAGTAGTTAAAGTGATTATCATTTGACCACACTATCTATCCAGCTGAGATACTTTTCATATCCATTAATTTCAATAGATATTATTTCAGGAATTTCATATGAATGATTTTTTCTTATTATCTCCTCTACCCTCTTGTAATCATTTGTTTTTATAAAAAGCATTATTTCATTCTCTTCCTCGATCTTGCCTTCCCATATATATTTTGATTTCACTTCAAATGAGCTTATGCAAGCTGCAGACCTTTCGTTTAGCAGTGCATTCTTTATTTTCTCTTCATCTTCTTTTTTGCATGTGGTTATTACAAGAAAATACATGAAGATAAATGATTTTGAGATTATAAAATTGATGAATTAGCTAACCACTCCCCTCTTCTTTGCCTGCCATTCAATTAATTTCATGAAAAGGATATATAATGGCTTAAGCAATGAATATTTTTCCTGGAAATATTCATTTGATATTTCTTTCCCCCATTTTAAATCATGCGTCATGCATTTTATAAGCAATTCTTTATGCAAATAACTCATCTCCTCGCTCTTAAACCAGTCCTCTTTTTTCAATTTTCCAAGAGGAACAAAAAACAATGGAACAATTAGACTTTTGAATTCTCTCAGCTCTTCAATAAGCTCTATTGTTTTTATTACATCCTCCTCTCTTTCTTCTGGCAGGCCAACAACAAGCGTGCATGCGGGAATCAGGCCATTATCGTGCATTATCCCCATTGCTTTTTTAACAATCTCCGTATATTCTTCTGGCTTAAATGGCTTTGCTTTTGCTGGCATTACTTTTTTAACGAGCTCTGGAGAGCCAGTTTCTATACCCATTTCCGCTCCCCACCATCTTTGGCTATCATCTATAATTATTTCTGAGCATTTCTCTATAATTTTTGGATTTGCTGAAACAGCTGCAAAAGATGCATGACTCCAGGTAACAAACTTTGCATGTTTTTTTGCAATTTCATTAATTTTCAAGACTTTCTCTTCATCAGGAATAACTCCATTCTGCCCATAAAGCAAAACATCTTCCGCATGAATTACGCAACTTCTAACCCCGCATTTTTCATTTACTTCCATTTCCTTCTCAATTTTCTCATATGAATACCATCTCAATGGACGCAAAGTCACACTGCAAAATTTGCATCCTCTAGGACAACCTCTCCCAATTTCAACAAGCCCATTTATGCTCGCCCTCTTTATTTCGGATATCTCTTCCAGTGAAGGAGATGCATCGCTTTCATAAAATCTCTCAATTTTTTCTCCTTTAATTGCTCTCCTTAAAATCTCTATTGCAATCTCACCCTCTCCATCAAAAACACAATCTATCCCATATTTTTCCATAAACTCCTGCCTGTGGCGGAACTGCCAAGCGGAGGGGCCGCCAACTATTGTTTTTGCTCCTTCTTTTTTTAATTTCCTATAGCCATTGCTTTCCAAAAGCTTTCGAAAATATTTTGCATTATAGGGTTCTCCAGTTTTCATTAGCCCAGCAAAAGTTGTTGATGATGGCCCCCATCCAAATGCATCCATTACATATATTCCAATTGCTTTTGCCCTGAATTTTCCTAAATCTTCAGGAGAAACAACCACAGCATTTATTCCCTCATCCACTAATTTTGCTTCAATTTTTCTGAGTCCATAAGGAGCCTGCCATGGAAACCCATTTATTTTTTTCATTCTCGGGAAAAAAAGCCTTTTGAATATAAATTCTGGTATCCAGTTTGGAGGAGCCGAAGTTGCAAACCCGAGGAATTCCTTTCCTCTATGATTGCTCATTAATGTTTCATCACATGTGAGTAAAACGTCGTATTGCTTCCTCATATTCCTGCCTGTTATTTATGCATCCAGGATCAGGTTTTAGATAATTTTTGAAATATGCATAAGCCCTTGCCCTACAGCCACCGCAATAATAGCGATAATCACATTTCCTGCATTTTTCAATCTTATCCTTATTTCTCAAATCCTCCAAAACCTTATTCTTAATCCATAATTTCTCAAAATCATCTTCAAATATATTCCCTATTTTCAATGGAAAGAATACGCAAGGCTGTAAATCACCATTTGCCTCCATTGCAAGATAGAAGCGCCCCGCCCCACATCCTCCGATGAACTCCGCCAGATTAACAAGCTTACCTTTTAACTTGGGATTGTAAAAATGAGTTGGCATAACTATTTCTTCCTTGCTTTCCTGTTCAAGTGCAATTCTTGCAAATTGAGGGGCGGTGGATAAAATTTCTATGCTCGAATTTTTTCCTCTCTCCCATAGCATTTTCAGCAACTCTTCTCTTTCTTCAGGAGTTAAATCATTTTCAAAAATAAATTGTCCTCTCCCGGTTGGAATAAAATTAAAGACCATGAACCAATTCACATGAAGCTTCTCACATAAATCAATTATATCTGGAATTTGCTTATAATTGAAATGTGTGGCAGTCGTGGATACTTCAACAAAAAATCCTTCTTCAACACAATTCTTTATTCCTTCTACAGTTTTCTTAAATGCTCCCTTTACACCTCTAAAATCATCATGAATCTCTTCAGTTGAGCCATCTAAGCTTATCTGAACAAAGCTTATTCCACTTTCCTTCATTTTTCTCGCAACTTCTTTTGTTATAAGAGTTGCATTTGTCGCCATTGCAACATACATTCCCTTATCAGATGCATATTTTGCAAGCTCAAATATATCTTTCCTGACAAGTGGCTCCCCTCCAGAGAAAGCAAGAATTGTAACTCCCGCATTTGCAAGTATATCAATCGCCCTCTTCGCTTGCTCTGTATCCATCTCATCCTCTCCCTTTTTCCCAGAAGCAGAATAGCAGTGCTTGCATTTAAGATTACAAGCCTTTGTCACATCCCAAACAACCTGAAAGGGGGCGCCCGCGGTGAATGGCCTGCGCACTCCAAAAATTGCTATGCCCCTTACTGTTGAGGCGAGGGCTTTTGCCCAGTATGAATGGCTGAATTTTTCTTTTATCTCCTTCTCGCTTACTCCAAATGCCTCGCCACCTTTCTTTATTACTTTCCTTATCATTTTTTCCGCTAATCTGCAAGAAAAACAAGCCTTTTCTCTTTTGCCAACATATAGCTCAACCGCCACTTCTATACTGTTTTTGCCATCTTTTTTGCAGAATTTACTCATTGGCCTCAGCACACTCCTCGTTAAAGGATTACCTATTGTTTTCTCAAGTATGCTTATTGCGGTCTCTGTTTTCATATTCCCAGCCTTTCAATATATCTCAATGCCTCTTCAATTTTTTTAGCAAGCTTTGAAAATTTTTTCCTGTATGAAATTTTATTTCCGAATTCCCTCGCAATTTCTTTAAGCATAGTGGATGCTTTATTAATTTCATTTTCTATGATTTTTACAAAATCTATATTTGGAAAATATACAAATTTTCTCTCTTTCCTAACCTTTTCAATGTATCCCATCCTGTTCAAGTTATTAAGCGAATTTATTGTTGTTGAATATGCATATCCAGTTGAATTTGCTATTTCTTCTGCGGTAAGGCCATCTGAAGTCATTAGAGTTGCAAATATTGCGGATTCTATATCTTCAAAACCCAAGTGTTTGAGTAAATTCATCAATTTTTCTTTTATTTTTTTCATCATAGTTATGATATTTATCATATTTAAAATTTTTCATGGAAAATGAATCATAAGGCGAGGAAAAACAAAAATAAAAAATAAAAAAGGAGGAGATTAGCTGTATACAACTACATCATTGTATTCAATTTCTTCAACATTTCCCGCCATATCCACGCTGTAAAACTCTATTTCATATTTTCCATAGCCAGCAAGATTGAATAGATATATCTTTTCTCCTTTGTATTCTTTCCAGTTGAACAGCAAAATCCATTTTCCAATGCTTTCATTCCATTTCCATATTCTGTAGTATGTATGATTTACCGCAACATCATCAACACTTGCGAGTTTTATATATGTAGTTGCTGGTATGTAATGAATTATATATGATCCAAAGAATGTTACGTTTTTAACTTGCCCATAGAATACTTTTCTTGAAGAAGGTGGTGTTAAATCAGGAATAATATTCACAATGCATTCATCTTCATCAAATAGTCCATCATATGTTACATTTACTCTATTAACACTAATTCCTGTTTTAATTGCTTTTACATACACGTATATAATTTTTATTTCTCCAGCTGCAATTTTATCAAATTTCCATGTAAGCTCACTTCCATTTACAGTTGCATTTGGCTCTGCTTTTATGAATAGCAATTCATTGCTGAG
This sequence comes from Thermoplasmatales archaeon, assembly GCA_014361195.1. Classification (NCBI taxonomy): domain Archaea; kingdom Methanobacteriati; phylum Thermoplasmatota; class Thermoplasmata; order Thermoplasmatales; species Thermoplasmatales archaeon. Next base: position 58,706 of record JACIWA010000008.1, read on the forward strand.
AATATCTTTTACTGTAACATTTATTGCATCCCCATCACCTATGTTTCGAATGATTATTTCATATTTAATTTCATTGCCTTGCAAAACTTCTTCTTTATCAGCACTTTTTTCTATTTCAAGCAATGGATAAGCCATTATTGGAGGTGGATTTACTTTTGTTGATTCATTATAATTTGCATAGCTTTCATTGCATCTCGCTTCAACATTGTTGTAAATTATTTTTTCATAATCTATTGGCTTCACTTTTGCCTTTATTTCCAAAATTATCTGTTCTCCCGCTCTAATTATTGGAATATTCCATGTTATTTTATTTCCATTTATTGTTCCATTGCATTCAACTATTTCCAGCAATTCGTCAAATTCATCTTCTATAACAACGTTTCTTGCATCATCATTTCCGTAATTTGATATAAGAATTGTATAATTCAGCCAATCTCCTGCAGTAACTGGATCAATGCTATCATATTTAATAATGCTCAGTAAAGGAGATGAAATAACAATCGTGATTGCTTCAGCATAATCACTTACATTTTCACTACAATTTATGCTTATATTATTCAAGAGAATTGTTCCATTTTCAAGAGGTGAAATAACTTTTAAAATTATTGTTATTGTTGCTGCACTTTTAGCTGGCAATTTGCTCAAGAGCCATGTATCATTTCCAATTGTTGGATATGGATATGCATTTATGAAATAAGTATTTTGAGGATAATTTTCTTTAATTATAATATTTGTTAAATTGACTTCACTTGGGTTGAAATAAGTAATATTGTATATCAAATAATCTCCAGCATTTACTTGTTCAGGAGCTTCTTTTCTTATCCCAATTGATGGATAAATAACTCTTGTTTGTTCAACAACTAATCCATTTCCTCCATTTGAGGAAGTATAGAATGCAAAATTGTAAATATATTCCTCACCATTTTCTGCTACCCTGCCATATATTCTTATTACTTTTGTTTCTCCTGGATTAATTGTTCCAAGATTCCAAATGCTGTTGCCAGAGCTCGGAGAAGGCAAAGATGAAATAAATATAAAGTTCTCATCATATTGCTCAACCACGCTAACATTGTAAGCGGGCAAGCCACCAACATTTCTTATTGTAATTGTATAATTGAGTAAATCTCCTGCTCTAACAGGATCTTTGCTATCTGATTTTGAGATGGTGAGGATTGGAGGCAAGGAAACTATGACTTGTTTTGTTATGCTATCTTTCAATCCATCATTATCAATGACGGTGAGAGTAATATAGTATATTCCTGGTGTTAAATATTGATGCGAGGGATTTTGCTCATAGCTTATATTTCCGTCTCCAAAATTCCATGTCCAATTAACTATATAACCATCTATATCATATGATAAATCAATGAAATGCACAACATCTGATGTTGTTGGATTTAATGGTGTCCATTCAAAATTTGCAACTGGTGGATCATTTTTTGAATTTATTGTTATATTTACCCATGCTTCATTACTATCTGCTCCATCATTATCCTTTACTTTATATTTGAATGAATCTGAGCCATGATAATTTGCGTCTGGTATGTATGTTACTGTTCCATTTGCATTTACTGTTACATTTCCATGAGATGCATTTTGGGTTATTGTTACACTGCTTGCATCTATTGTTCCATCTATATCATAGTCATTTTCCAATATGTTTATTATAACAGGTGTATCTTCATCTGTTGTTGCGGTATCATCAATTGCAACTGGTGGATCATTTTTTGAATTTATTGTTATATTTACCCATGCTTCATTACTATCTGCTCCATCATTA